>CADCQU010000238.1 GCA_902803635.1 uncultured Lachnospiraceae bacterium
CTAAGGGGATTCTTCGCTTCGCTCAGAATGACAAGCCTTTCGTATGGATGATGTCCATTTTTATGCGTTCAACCGTACAGGTGGAAACATTTGCTTACAGAAAAGGAGAAGAGAGATGCGTGAAAAAGAGAAGTTTGAGAAAAGACAGGTAATGGGGGCGGAGAAAACGCCCGAAGGGCGGCATTTGACAAGGCCTTCGTGGAAAAAAACGTTTCGGACAACGGCTCTTGGCGTCCTGCTCGCGGCGAGTCTTTTAGCGGGCTGCGGGGCGCCTGCCGAGTCGTCCAAGGTCACAACGTCGTCCATGATAAACGCGTCGTCCGCATCGGTGCCAGAGAGCACGCCGGAGGCCTCGGAGGAGGTTGCGCCGACAAGTGCCCCCGCGGCGACGGCCCTCGATCCTTCCTGGTACGTCTACAAAACGGAAAAGGGTGTTCAATTCCTCGGCGGCACCTTCACGAAGGCCAAGGTGGACAACCAGGCAAATGCTTTGGAAGCCGTCCGGGAAGCCTTTCCGCTTCTCGGCGTTTCGGAGGAAACCGTCCTTGCGTCCATGGGCGAGCCGCTGAAAATTTTCGACACCAGCGTCTATGAATTCGCGGAGAAGCGCGGCGGCGAAGTCGTGGACGGGAGCGTAATCAAGCTCCTTGTCGGGGGCGACGGCACGGTTCTTTCCGTGAACAGCGCCCTGGGCGGAAAGGTCGAGGAGGCCACCGAACCCATCTCCAAGGAGCAGGCGGAGGAAATCGTCGCCAAAACGTACCAGAAGATAGCATTTGAGACAAATGTCAGTGAGCCGCTGCCGATTCTCATCACGGAGGATGGACGGGAGTCAAATGAAAACCGCATCCGTTCGGCTTATCGCGTCTATACGAATAACCCCGGCTCTCAGGTTCTGCTCGGCGAGACGCCGGATGCGGCAAATGCCGCGGAGATTGAGAAGTATCCCTACCTGATCCATTATGTCAGCACGGCCGGAAAATATCTCTTCTATCTTCCTGCGCGGGACGTGGTGAACGGCGAGCTCAAGGATCAGGAATATGACCATAGCGCGATCTTTGAGATGGAAGGCATCGAGCCCGTGCAGGTTACCTACAAGCCGGCCGAGCCCTGGAAGGGCAGGCAATTCGAGGAGATGACCCTCGACCTTGTCAAGGACAGTGACGGAAAGTATCTTCTGATCGACCCGGCTCGGCGCATCGTAATGTGCGATTATAAGGGCTATTACGCAAAGACGGGAGGGCAGCCCGAATTCCAGGTACGCGGCTTCGAGAGCCTGGAGGACGTGGATCAGGAGATGCTGGTGCTCTGGGGGAATTTCGCCAGGATTTATGATTTCTACAAGGACGTCGTGGGCTGGAAGGCCCCGGACGGCAAGGGTTCCGATACGATGCTGCTCTATTACGTCGTGGATCAATCCGGCGAGCCGAAGGACGAAGCCCTCTACGAGGGCAGCCGGACCTACGGTTTTGATACCTTTACCTTTGGAAAGGGATTCGGGGATGCCTATGCCCTGGACGTGATGGCCCACGAATACACGCACTGCCTCACCCGTCGTTCCATGACCAGCAACGTCTATTACAACGATCAGGGCGCGATCAATGAGGCCATGAGCGATATCATCGGCTATATGATTGACATGCTTACCTTAAAGGAGGATGGTGGCTGGGTGGTCGGACGCTACCAGAAAAATCCGATCCGTTCCTTCTCGGACCCGGAGCTTTACAAACAGCCGGCAACCATGCTTGGACGCTATTACACCCCCAACGCCTTCCTTCCGACGCTTGAAAATGATTACGGCGGTGTTCACTGCAACTCCTCTCTCGTCAACCACATCGCCTACCTGCTCTGCGAAAAGGGAGGCATGACCTATGAAGAGGCACTCCGCTACTGGCTCACCGTGGACATGAGCCTCACCAAAGAAACGAATTTCTCACAGCTTTCGGTCATCCTGCCTTACACGCTGAAGGTTCTGGGAATGGAGAAGTACATGGATGTGCTGACGGAGGCCATGAAGAAGGTCAGCCTGACCGGTTTCCCGGAGGAAGTCGTGCCCGGCACGGTACTGATGGACCTTAAAATCGATGCGGATACATTTAAGAAGTATTATGAGGATGAGGACATTTCGCCCATCTCTGTCTTGCTGCTCCTGTACGACAAGGAAAAGGATGCATTTGAAAGCACAATCCTCAATGTCTCCGGCGACGGACATTTCCGCCTTCCTGTTAAAGCCGAAAAGGGCGAGACGGTCAAGGCCGCAATCCTCCTGCAGCACATCGGGTCGCTTCAGGCCCTTCTTTTCGACAAGGACAAGGACGTCTGGCGCGATGTCTCCGATATTCTCTACACCGAGATTCTGACAGACGACTCCGAGGGCCAGCCGCGTGAGGAGAAGCTGGAAGCCAAATTTGACTCGTACCTGCTTGCCGTTCCCGAGGGGAACTATGCCTCCATGGACCTGACGAAGGGCTTTGCCGCTCTGGCAGAGCATGAGGCAAATGCAGACGCAGAAGCAACTGACGATGTTTCCTATTATGATCTCACGCTGGATGAAGGATGAAGGCAGATGCTACAGTGAAAGGGAAACTGAAAAGTATTCGAGCTGTACGGTTAAACGCATAAAAGAGGTTATCTTCTCAATGAAAGACTTGTCATTCTGAGCGAAGCGAAGAATCCCGTAATTTTTTCGCTAGCATTTGACGGGATTCTTCGTCGCGTCGCTCCTCAGAATGACAGAAAACGATGCTTTGGGGATTAACCGTACAGTTGGAAAGTATTAAAATAAAAACAAGAACTTTTAAAAATAGAGATTGACATTAAAATAGAACCTGTTATAATACACCGCAATCAGGGACGGGCAAGCTTCTCGAACGGAAGCGAGCAACGTTTTCGAGGCAACATTCTGAGAGCGGTCGCCTGATTCTGAAGGGCGGGGACATCCACAGGAGAGCGGACGATAGGCCCTCAGGTACCTGTCAATTATTATCATTAAGGTACAAGGTTATATAATACCGGGTGCTTGTAGGTATCCGGGAAACAGGTTTTACAAGGAGATACAATTATGAAGAACAACATGATGAAAAAGGTTCTTGTGACAACGGCTGTCGTGGCGGCCCTCGCCAGCGCGACCCTCGCGGGCTGCGGCAATTCCACAAGCTCCTCCACGTCGAGCAAGACAACCTCCACGGCCTCCACTACGGCCAGCACAACATCTTCTACAGCCAGCAAGACTTCCTCCACGGCCAGCACCGTCAGCTCCCAGGCGACCGCGACTGGGAAATTTGAGGCGACGGCTGTCTCGACTAATTCCGTCAAGCTCGAGGCCGAGAACGCGTCGAAGGGATCGGTGCAGAAGGTTTCCTTCACAGTCGGCGAGAACGAGGACGTGCAGGTGGATGCCACCATCAAGGACAATGGTAAGTTTTCTGTGTACTTTGGCGGCTCGTCCGAAGGAATGAATCAGTTTGGGGGCGGTGATGGAAAGTTTACGTTCACGATTAAGCCGGGTACGTATGAACTTTCAATCACCAGCGAAACTGAGAACCTTACCGGGACGGCCATGATCACGACGGTTCCTGCGAAAGCCCTCCGCGTGACGGAGATGCAGGAGAAGATCTTTGAGGTGAAAGCCAACGAAGCCAATGAGGGTGATGAGGATGGCTTTGAGCTCACGGTCGGTGAGAACGAGCTTGTTCTGTTCCAGGGCAGCTTTACAAACGAGGAAGGCAGGCTTGAGGTTACTCTCCAGTCGCAGACGGATGAATCCTATACAAGGACTATA
>CADCQU010000239.1 GCA_902803635.1 uncultured Lachnospiraceae bacterium
AACCCTGCGAAGCTCTTCGGAAAAACGTTCTACCAGAATTCCACAGGCTGGGCGGCCGAGGTCTCGGTCCTAAAGGACGGGGAACCCCTGCAGAACGAGGAACTCTGCGTGGGCGAGTTCCTTGCAGTCGCCGACAAGCCCGAGCTGGTCGTGTATTTCCGGGCCTTCTACCCGGACTATGTGCAGAAGGCCGGCGAGGCCCCGCGAACCGCCTCCGGGCTGCTCAAAAACCCCGCCTACCTCTACATGGTTTACTATAGGGGCGAGCTTCTTGGCATGAATACCCTGCTCGAAGGGGAGGAGCTTACCATCGATGAATACACGGTACGCTTCGCCTATCCGGAGAACTACACCTTGATTCAGGTGAAGGAAGACCATTTTACCTGGCTGGCACTTCTGGGCGGCATCATCACCATGCTCGGCATTTTCATGGCCCTCTATTTGCAGCTGGAAAAGCTCTGGGCCGTGCAGCAAGACGACGGAACCTGGACCGTCTACGGCTACTCCAGAAAGGGAGGCGTCCTCTTCAAGGAAAAATTTGAAGAAGCTCTCCCGACAAAAACACCAAGTTAAGCTCAAAATCGCAAAAATGGGAAATGGAGCTTAAGTTTCCATCCGGGACAGGCAAAGAGTTAAGCTCAAAATCGCAAAAATGGGAAATGGAACTTAAGTTTCCATCCGGGACAGACACAGAGTTAAGCTCAAAACCGCGAAAATGGGAAATGCGGCTTAAGGTTCTTTCCAGGATAGACAGCAAGGTAAGCTCAAAATCACAAAAAGAGAGAATGAGGAGTAGTTTCCGCCAGGATGCTTTATAGATGCGAACAGGGGCGTGACAGAGGTAATAAAAATAAGAAAATGCGAGGATAATTGGTTATGTTGCAAGTTGAAAATATACTGCTCACGATTGTCATGGTTCTGTATTTCGCCGCGATGATCATGAATTTTATCTTTGTCGCCGCGAAAAAGGAGCTGTTTTCCACAATCGCGCTCGCGCTGCAGGGCATCGGCCTCCTCCTGCACACGGCCGCGCTTATTTGCCGGGGAATCGGGGCGGGGCGGTTCCCGCTCACGAACCAGTATGAATTTGCCACAAGCTTTGCCTGGGCACTATGCCTCGTGAGCCTCATCTTCATCCTGAAGTATAAATTCCGCGTGCTCGGAGTATTTGCCGCGCCGCTCATTTTCCTCATCATCGGCTACGCGGCCATGCAGTCGAGGGAAGTAAAAGAACTCATGCCCGCGCTCCGGAGCAACTGGCTGGTCTTCCACGTCTCCACGGCCATCATCGCCTACGGCGGCTTTGGCGTGGCCTTCGTGCTCTCGCTTATCTACCTGATGCGCGGGAAAATGAGGGAGGGCGGCTTCTGGGACGCTCATATCCCGGCAAGGGAGAAGCTCGATCTCATCAGCTATCGGAGCGTCTCGCTCGGCATGCTCTTCCTCACCTTTACCATTGTGACCGGGGCCATCTGGGCCGAGCGGGCCTGGGGCAGCTACTGGTCCTGGGACCCCAAGGAGACCTGGTCCCTTGTCACATGGATCATCTACGCCATCTACCTCCACCTGCGCCTTCGGCGGGGCGTGAACGGCAAGTCCGCCGCCATCTTCGCGGTCATCGGCTTTGTGTGCGTCATTTTCACCTACATCGGCGTGAACACTCTTCTCCCGGGCATGCACAGTTACGGTTGAATGTAGAAATTAATCGCAACAAAGAATAACTTTTTCATTAGCAGGTCGGGGATGACCCCGGTGGCAAAGCCTGTCAGTATTTTCTGCAATCCATCGGATATCTTGCCTCGTAGGAAGAATACCGTTGCGGCACCGAGGCTTGTTCCGGCAAATGGAAGCAAGATGTCCTGCAAAGCCTATATGTTCATTATCTGAGCTCCGTTTCTATGGGCTCATGGCGGTCGATGCTTTATTTGGCAAATGTCGAAAAGCCATAAAAAATAAGGGCTGTCGAAGCAAATCGACAGCCCACTTTTTTATGCACAGAGCCGCGTAAGGAAATTAGCTGCTTACGGCAGCATGCGGCTTCCGAGGAGGGGAGAGTTTCGGCGTTCGCCTCCCTATGCCTTTTTTCACAGAGCCGCGCAAGGAATTTAATTGTCTTCGGTAGCATGTGACTCATGAGGAAGGGGAGAGGTTTGACGTTCGCCTCCCTCTATTTTAATACAGATACTCTTTCAAAGGTTCGGGGAGCGCTTTTTCAAAAAGTTCCGCCAAATGCGCTCCGTCCATATCGACATGACCGCAGATCCATTCACAGGCGATCTGTACCGTTCCGAAACAGTAGGTTTGAATGTAGATCATCAAATCTTCGTGTCAATTGTCTTTTTCTCCGCCACTTCCCGGAAGGATTCGGCGAGGATTTCTTTTGCAGTTTTTCTTTTCATATTTATTCATCCCCTTCGCTTTATGGGATACCTGTATGATAACAGAAAAAGGCAACCCTGTCTATCTGGAAAGGGTTGTCTCTCCATATGGGCCATAAAGATAAGTGGCGGACAGTTTACAAAGGCTGCTTGTTCCGTGCTCGGCATATAATCGAGAACGGGAAGCTGGTAAGTAGACCATGAACTTTTAATTTTTAATAGATTTGTGTGGATAAAAATGATGCGGATGACATATTTGACAAATTATGGTATGATTATTTTACAACTAAGAAGAGGAGAGACACCACGGGATATGCACTGTCTGCCTGGAGGCAAAGCCTGGTGATTTGCGGGGAGACCGTCCTGGGGTTCTGAGGGAGTTGGGGACAAGACAGAGAGGAGGATTTGGAGAATGAACACAACGAATGTAACGATTAATACGCATAGCAGCATCAGAATCGCCGGATCGAAGGTTCTTTACTTTGATCCTTTTCAAATTGCCACGGGATCGCATGATGCGGATTTCGTATTCATAACGCACTCGCATTACGATCATCTGGATCCTGCGTCGATTAGCAAAGTTTCCAAGGCTGGTACGGTTTTCCTTGCTCCGGCCAGCACGGAGCAGGAGGTGCGGAAGACAACGGGTGATGCGGAACTGATTCTGATGGAACCGGGAGATACGAGGGAAATCGCGGGCATTTCTGTTACGGCGGTACCTGCATACAATCGCCTGAAACCATTCCATCCAAAAAGAAACAGTTGGAACGGCTATGTTGTGACAATGGATGGCATTTGCTACTATGTGGCTGGCGATACCGATGCCGTGAACGAGCTGTCGTCCGTGAAATGCGACGTGGCGCTGGTTCCAATCGGAGGAACCTACACCATGAACGCGAAGGATGCGGCAAAGCTGGTCAACGAGATTCGCCCGAAGGTTGCGATACCGACCCACTACGGAAGCGTTGTCGGCAAAATGGAAGACGCGGATACTTTCAGAAGGTACGTGGACAAGGAAATCGTGGTGGAGACAAGGCTGTAAGTTTTTAGGAGGGGATTACGATGAAAGTTGCGGTAAGATACTATACAAAGACCGGAAACACAAAACGCCTTGCCGAGGCCGTTGCCAAAGCCATCGGAACAAAGGCACTTCCAATCAGCACTCCGGTTACGGAACCCGTGGACATCCTGTTTCTGGGAAACTCCTACTATGCATTCAGCATCGATCCGGAAGTCCGTAAATTCGTAGCTTCCCTGGACAAGAATATGGTAGGAAAAATTGTCAATTTTGGCACCGCAGCCATGCTGAAGTCTACCTACAAGAAGGTGAAGGCAGAGGCGGATAAGGTCGGGATTCCCATGGATGCGCGGGAATTCCACTGCAAAGGCGAGTTCAAAGGCGTTCACAAGGGAAAACCGGATGACTCGGACTTAAATGCGGCGGCGGAATTTGCAAGGAAGATTGTTGGATAGTTCGAAGATTTCGGCGGTTCGGTTGATTGATGACCCGATGGTTCGTGGGGAACACTACGTGGATAGTGAAGATGGGAGGGGATGAACGTGAATTTCCTGAATAACGGTACGGGCTATACTCTGTTTGAGGAGAAAGTGCAAAAGGAAGCTTATGTGGACAAGACGCTCCTGATTCACGCTGTCTGTCAATATTCCCGAAAGACAAATAAATACATTGTATCAAAATTTGGACAATGGAGCAGTTGACCTGTCCCTTCTGTCCTTTTCAAGAAAGATTGTTGGCTGAGTTGGAAAGGACACCATTTGGTGATTCAAAATATCAAAAGAAGATTACAGTGGGGACAGGGAAACAACTCCATTGTGTTAAAACTTTGACAACGGAGTGGTTAACCTGTCCCTTCCTTCTCATGAATGGAAATCGAATTCACAGATTGTCCGTAGCACTTATCGAATGGATTTAAGAGGAGGGTTTAAAATGAAAAAGCGTGGAAGTGATATCTGGATTGTTCTTCTGCCAATCCTTCTGACGGTCTTGGTCCTGCTGTCAACGGCAAGGGCATTTGCCGACACAGTGGCCGAGGAGGAGGCGGAAGCTTCCGTTTCTGCAATCGTGGACGGGGAGCTTCGAGAAGACAGCATGAAGGGGTATATGCTCCGCATGACGGCTTGCGGGGCTTTGGACGGGACGGAGGAAAAGATAACCTACGGTGAGCCGGAGCTTGTCTATGTCGGCGAAACGCTTGCCGGGGCAGGAGGGAAGGTCCTTGAGAGCGATGCGGGTTGTGCCAATTGTCTTCGCGAGGCCATGAAAAAGCGCCAAAAGAACGTTTCGTTTACGTATGCCTCCAGGCAGTCCGAATGGAATGGGCAGGCTGAGGCCGAGAGAATCGAACAAATGCTGGATGCTGCCGTTGCGCAT
>CADCQU010000240.1 GCA_902803635.1 uncultured Lachnospiraceae bacterium
TATTCTACCATATAGGAGTCTCTATAAGAAGATTAATCCAAGGTCGAGTAACAAAGTTGTTCTATTTATTTATGTGGTAATCCTAAGGTATCGCTTCGCTCAGAATGACAACCATTTTACACGGAAGGAGATTCCTTAAAATGAGTTCATCCGTACAGATGGAAAAATTATTTTAAGCCAATCGTTCAGGCAGGAATGATTTTACAGTGAAATAGCGTAGCAAAGGGGAAGTTTATGAAAAAGAAGAACTATAGTGGCAAATTAAGTACCGTAACCGCTGTCATGGGCGTCATTGTCTGCGGGGGCATTTTCGGCTGGATTTACGAGACGCTCTTTTATATGTACAATTATGACGGCCTCATTATCAAGAGGGGCTCCTGCTTCGGGCCGTGGATCGATATCTACTGTCTGGGCGGTGTCCTCATCTACTTTGTCTGTCGGAAAATGACCGACAAGCCCTGGTTGATTTTTATCGTGAGCGGCGTTCTCTGCGGGGCGTTGGAGTACGTGGCCGGTTTCATCCTGGACCGCGTCACCGGCGGCCACTGGGGTTGGAACTATAACAAGGAAAAGCTCAATTTCGGGAACATTAACGGCTACATTTGCCTCCGCTCGGTCCTTGTATTTGCCTTCTCCGGCCTCATGCTGTTCTACGTGATTCTCCCGTTCCTCTCGTGGGTGCAGAGCAAGATTGGAGAGAAAATCTTCTCCCGCATCATGCTCGTTCTGGGGATCATCATTATCATCGACATTCTCTACAACGACATCGGGGGCTACATTTTCGGACTTCCGACCGCATCCCAAATCTACCACGACCTCGGATGGTTTTCGCCCGAGCCGAAATAAGCCCATGTTTTTTTACAACCGAAATACGAAGGTATTTCGGTTTTTGCTTTTCATATGGCCAAAATATGTTTATAATAGAGGGATAAGGCCGTGCTTTTGGCAAATGCGAAAACAAATAGCAGGGCCGTGCCTTTGACAAATGCAAAAACGAATGGAGATGATTCTATGCGCTTTATCAGTGAACTTCGTGATGGCAGCCGTATCCAGGACGTATACCTCTGTAAACACCGCCAGTCCGCCGTGACCAAAAATGGCAAGCACTACGAGAACCTGATCCTGCAGGACCGCACCGGCCAGCTTGATGCCAAAATCTGGGACCCGAATTCCGATGCCATTGGCGAGTTCGAGGCCCTTGACTATGTTTACGTCGCCGGTACCGTCAGCAACTTCAACGGGACGCTCCAGGCATCCTTAAAGCAGGCCCGCAAGGCCCAGCCCGGCGAGTACATCCCTGCCGATTATTTGCCCGTCACCAAGAAGAACCGGAAAATGATGCTGAGCGAGCTTTTGAAGCTTGCCGCTTCCGTGCACGACGAATACCTCTCGCAGCTTTTAAAGAGCTTCTTCGTCGACGACCGGGAATTTGTCCTCAAGTTCGCGGCGCACTCGGCGGCCAAGACCGTCCACCACAGCTTTGTCGGCGGGCTTTTGGAGCACACCCTCTCGGTCACGCGCTTCTGCGACCATTTTGCGGAGAGCTATCCGATTATTAACCGCGACCTCCTCATCACGGCCGCGATGCTCCATGACATCGGCAAGGTTGACGAGCTCTCGGACTTCCCGGTCAACGAGTACACCGACGACGGGCAGCTCCTTGGTCACATCGTCATCGGATCGGAAATGATCCATGACCACGCGGCGAAGATTCCGAACTTCCCGCCCGCTCTGGAGACGGCCCTCAAGCACTGCATTCTTGCCCACCACGGCGAATACGAGTTCGGCTCTCCCAAGAAGCCCGCCCTCATCGAGGCCCTGGCGCTCAACCTTGCCGACAATGCCGATGCCAAGCTCGAAACCATGACCGAGTTCCTGGAGGCCGGCCCCGAGGGAGCTGACTGGATTGGTTTCAACCGCTTCCTTGACTCGAACATCCGCCGCACGGGACTGTGAGGCAGTTAACGAGTCCTTGGAAGGAACATCCGCCGCACGGCGCTGTAGTTTTACGAATGATTCGGCGGAGCCGTGACGGAGTGAAGTGCCACGAAAAAACATGTCATTCCAAGCAAAGTTGCAAATGGCAGAGATGTGAGATGCAGAGATTACGAAATTTATGAAGGATAAGAATATTTTCTCAAAAAATGACCTCGTGGAGCTACAGATCGAGGATATGACGAAGGATGGAGAGGGTATCGGCCATGCAAATGGCTATACCCTCTTTGTGAAGGATGCTGTGGTGGGCGACCGCATTCTCGCCCAGGTGACGAAGACCGGCAAAAGCTACGGCTACGCCCGTATCCGGCAAATTCTGGAGCCTTCCGCTGACCGTGTGGAAGCGCCTTGCCCGCTTGCCCGCCGTTGCGGCGGCTGCACCTTGCAAGCCCTGTCCTACGAGGCCCAGCTTGCCTTTAAGACCAACCTCGTCCGCCGCAATCTGGAGCGCATCGGGGGTTTCTCCGATATTCCAATGGAACCAATTATAGGCATGGAAAATCCCTGGCGCTACCGTAACAAGGCACAGTATCCCGTGGGGGTGGTGAAAGACCAGCTTGCCGCCGGCTACTACGCGGCCCGCTCACATGAGCTGCTCGAGGTTCGCGACTGCCTGCTCTCGCCGGTGCACAATGCCAAAATTTTGGAGACGATCCTCGCATTTGCCGGGGAATTTGGGATTTTGGCATACGACGAGGCCACGGGAAAGGGCCTTCTCCGCCATATTCTGATCCGCGAGGCATTTGCCACGGGGGAAGTCCTCATTTGTCTTGTCATCAACGGGCGAAAGCTCCCACACGCGGAGGAGCTGGTGCGGCGGTTGCTCGAACAGAATCTGGAGATTCGCAGCATTTGCCTGAATATAAATACGAACCGTACGAACGTCATCCTCGGCGGGGAGGTGCTTCCGCTCTACGGGGAACCGTGGATCACCGACCGTCTCGGCGACTTCGAATTCCGCATCTCGCCGCTCTCGTTCTATCAGGTGAATCCCGTCCAGACGCTCCGCCTCTACGAGACGGCCGTCGAATTTGCCAGGCTGACCGGGGAGGAGACCGTCTTTGACCTTTTTTGCGGCATCGGCACCATTTCCCATTTTCTCGCAAAACGGGCGAAGGAGGTCTACGGCGTCGAGATCGTGCCGGAGGCCATCCGGGATGCAAAGGCAAATGCCACCCGCAACCATTTGACAAATGTCCATTTCTTCGCTGCCGCGGCCGAGGAGGTTGCCGCCCGCGGCAAATTTGACGAGGAAACGCCCCTTGTCTCCCCAAATGTCGTCGTCCTCGACCCGCCCCGCAAAGGCTGCGAGGAGAGCCTGCTTCGAACCATCCGCCAGCTTGCGCCGGACCGTATCGTCTATGTGAGCTGCGACAGCGCCACCCTCGCCCGCGACTGCAAGATTCTCGCGGCACCCCCCGAAAACGGCGAGGCCTCCTATAGCCTCTCGCGCGTCCGCCCCTGCGACATGTTCCCACAGACAAGCCATGTAGAATCAGTCGTGAAACTCACTCGAGCCGGGTTGTGACTATAGAATTACTGTTATTGAATTGATGAATGAGGTAAATCTATGGATGAAATCATGAATTACGACAAAGCCGTAGAAATCATCAAGACGGCGATTCTGCAGAGCCAGTATGACGCAGCATGCTCTGTGAATGAGAAACAGCTGATGCTCTATTACGGCATTGGGAAATACATTTCCCTGAATTCCAGGAAGGGCTTCTGGGGAAAAGGAGCCATTGATGCCATCAGCGAGAGGCTGGACAAGGAACTGCCGGGACTCCGGGGCTTTACATCACGCAATCTGCGGTATATGCGGACTTTTTACGAAGAATGGGAAATGCTGGATTCTGACAGACAATCTGAAAGTGCATCGGAAGATGGTTCCAACAATTTGGAACTTGCAAATTCCGAATTTGAAAACACTGCCATCGTGCCAATTTGGAACTTGCAAGCTCCAAATTACCAAGGCTTCCAGATGGACGCATTTCTTCATATAGGTTTTACGCATCACAAACGGTGGTATGAATAAAAATGTTGGCGTCTTACACCGTAAAAACGAATTTATTCTAAATTTACGTACTTTATGTTACACGGCACAAATGTTCGAAAAGCACATCCGTGCGTTGATGAAATGTTAAGACGGTATTTTTTGAATAAATAAAGAAAAATACCGCCTTAACATTGAAATAACATTACGAATATGTTATGATTTCCATACGGAGGATAATGATATGAGGTTGTATCATAGGGAAATCTATCTTGAGAAAATCCGTGGGTTTTACCATGAGACTGATTTAATAAAGGTCATTACGGGAATCAGACGTTGTGGAAAATCATGTCTTATGCAAATGATAGCTGAAGAAGTAAAGGCATCGGGCGTTAAGGATGAGAACATTATATATATAAACCTGGATAAAAGAGGATATAAATCTATAAAAACTCCGGATATGTTGGAAAAGGTAATTGATGAAATGTCAGGAGCGAAAGGGGTGAAATATCTTTTTATTGACGAGATTCAAAATGTTGAAGGCTTTGAAGAGGTAATAAATGCTTATCGAGAGGAAGAAGAGTATTCAGTTTTTATTACCGGGTCGAATTCATATCTTTTGAGTGGTGAACTGATAACAAAGCTTACCGGGCGATATCTGGAATTTGAAATGTATCCGCTGACATTTGATGAATATATTGGAATGAAGAAATTTCTAAAGCAGGACGTCAGTGAAAATGTTTTCGAGGAATTTGAAAAATACATTACGGAAGGGGGATTCCCAAAGTCATTAAGTTTTCAAAATCCAGAGGACAAACGAAATTATGTACGAGGGATAATATCGGAAATCTACGAAAAGGATATCCGTAAACGTGTAAAAATCCGAAATGTATCAGTGTTTAATATGATTCAGACATATATAATCAATAATTTCGGAGCCACAACCAGCTTGACCAATATCCTGGATGATCTTCATAAATCCGGAAGTGATATTAGAAGAGAAACGTTGAGCAAGTACATACAGATTTTAATAGACGCAAAGATTATTCAAAAATGTGAGAGATTTGATCTTAAGTCCAGAAGGTCAATTGGCGGAGAACAGAAATACTATTTGGCTGATCTTGGATTCTATTTCGCAACAAATACGGACAACAGGATTAATTATGGGCCGGTTCTTGAAAATATAGTATATATATATGCAAAATCTAGAGGATATTCTGTCAGCGTCGGACGCATTGGAAAACTGGAATGTGACTTCATTGTTCGTAAAGAAGCAATGCAGTATTCATATATCCAAGTAGCAATGACAATATTAAGCAGCAAGGAGACGGAAGACAGAGAGTATAGACCGCTGGAATCCATACAGGATAATTATCCCAAATATGTTGTTACAAGGAATGATCTTATACAGAAAAGAAACGGGATCATTCATGTAAATATCGGACCTTTTATGGAGAAGGGAACCTTGTTTTAGCCGGGAAAATAGTTGTTCGCAGACAAATAACGTTTCTGGTTACACAGTGACCAGAAACGAAGGCGTTTTGCAAAAAAAACTTCCTTCGGACGATGGCAAAACGCGGGTCAACGGCAGTATTTAAATCTCTGGCCTCAAAAGATATGCATTGGGCAGACTGTGCGTTTTTGGGGATTATGGCAGAAAGTAGAACGGAAGTACCGTTGCCAATCTGACAGCGGGGGGCGTTTTCCTCGAACACGGCGGGCGGAAGAGCATGGAAAACGATCATCCATCACGAAAAAATGGAGGAAAGATTATGAAAACCTACGTGGAACAGACATTTGATGAGGAGAGGGCTCTGTACGGGGTGGACGGCGTGGAGGTTGTGCGCTGCCGTTTCGAGGGGCCGGCGGACGGCGAGAGTGCGATGAAGGAGGGGAGGAACATCAAGGTGCGGGAGAGCGCGTTTTTGCTCCGCTACCCGTTCTGGCATGACACGCACCTTTCCATCCGGGATTCGGAAATGACAGAGACCTGCCGCGCCGCGCTCTGGTATTCCAGGGATATATCGATTATAAATTCCCGGCTGCACGGGATTAAGGCCCTCCGGGAGTGCGACGACGTCTCCATCGAGGGGTGCGACATCGTCTCCCAGGAATTTGGCTGGTTCTCCCGGAACGTGCAAATGCGGGAGACGAAGGCAGAGAGCGAGTATTTCATGCTGCGGGCCGCGGATTTGACAATGGACAGGGTGCAGCTCTGCGGGAAGTATTCCTTCCAATATATTACCGATTCGAGGTTTACGGGGTGTACATTTGACACCAAGGACGCCTTCTGGCACGCGAAGAACGTGCATGTGAAGGACAGCTTCATCCGAGGGGAGTATCTTGGCTGGTATTGCGAGAACGTGACCTTCGAAAACTGCACGATCATCGGGACGCAGCCGCTCTGCTACTGCAAAGGCCTTAGGCTCATCAACTGCCGCATGGAGGCCGCAGATCTTGCCTTTGAGAAATCCGAGGTCGAGGCCACGATCCTCACCGCGGTGGACAGCA
>CADCQU010000241.1 GCA_902803635.1 uncultured Lachnospiraceae bacterium
AGGATAATCGTATTGTCCGGGAGCCTGTGCTCTCCGACGGTCCTATCAAGCGTGATCTGGTAGGCCGCCGCCTGCACGCTCTGGGGAGCGGCGGACAGCTCGTCCAGAAACACGAGGTTCACAACCTCTTCCGACGGGTCGAGATCAAAAATCTTTGGCCGTAGCCATTCCGTGAATTTTCGGTCCGCGTCCGCCATCGGAACACCCCTAAGGTCAATCGGGCTAAAGAGAAGGAGCCGGACGTCCGTCACGACGGTTCGCTTGCCGGTCTCCCTCGCAATCTTGGCCGCGATCTGCCGAACGCCGTCGGACTTACCCACGCCCGGCGCCCCCCAGAGGAACACCGAGGGGATGGCCGCAAGCGGCCTTCCGTTTTGCAGGGCGGAGACATACAGCCCGCCCAGCTTTTCCACCATCGTCCCCACCGAGATTGCGGGGATATTCCTGTCTTGCTTCATCTGCATGATCCATCACCTCCTCCATCCTACATCGCCTCCCGCAGCTTCACGTCAATCTCCGCGAGCCGGGCGGTGTACTGCGCAATCTCCCCATCGTAGGGATTGCCGCGGTGGAGCTGCTCCTCCGCGTCCGCAATCTCGCCCCGAAGGCCGTCCAGCCGGTTCTGCAGCCGATCCCTCTCCTCCGAAAGCTTCCCGAGAACGGTATCCATTCTCACGCTGCATCCGCGCTCCTTTGCATCCTTCATGTCCACACGGTACGCGATGGAGGGCGACCGGCTAAGCAGGATGAACGGCTTGTCCGGATTTGCATTTGCCGGCACGATGACCTTGAAGCCGCGGTAGAAGCCCACCTCCATATCCTCGTCCGCATCCTTGTATTTGACAAGGGCAAGGAGAATCTCCTTCCCGATCTTTGTACGAGTCGCCGGCGTCTCCCGCACCACCCCGGTCTGCGCGAAGCGAATATCGTCCTTCACCGCATTCAACTTCACAAGGAGGGCGTATCGCTTCTTCGGCAGCTCGACCAGCGCCTTCTGGTACGTATGGAGCTCCTGGCGCCGCTGCACGGCATTTGCCCGTGCCTTCGCAATCCGGTTCGACACCTCCACGCGCTCCTTGATGAGCGGGTTGCCGATGGCAAGGGCCTTGATTTCCGCGTAGTTGAGTACCATATCTCCGATATCCTGCTCGGTTCGCTGCGAGCGGTCGAGCGTGCCGGAAAGGAACGAGGCGATAAACCGCTGCTTGTTCTCCAGAATCTGCCAGGTGTAGGCGTCAAAACTGCTCTCCGTAACGTAACGGTAAATGAAGACCTGCTCGTTGAGGTTCCCCTGCCGGATGGCCCGCCCCTCGCGCTGCACCATGTCGGACGGCTTCCAGGGCGCGTCGAGATGGTGCACCGCCACGAGCCTCTCCTGGATGTTCACACCGAGGCCGAGCTTCGCGGTGGAGCCGATGAGCACCCGGATCTTCCCGGCATTGAACCTCTGGATCAGCTTCTCACGGGCGGCGTCGGTCGTCGCTTCGTGGATAAAGGCGATTTCCTCCTCCGGAACACCGTCCTCCACCAAAAGCCGCCGCATTTCCCCGTACACGTTGAAGTCCTTCCCCGGCGTCGAGATGTCGCAGAAAACCGCCTGGGTCGTGCCTGGGTATTCCCGGTAGATTCGGCAAATGTTCTCCGCCGCGGCTTCGGTCTTTCCCGGAACCGTCCGCTCCTTTCCGATGAGCTTCGGGACGACCAGGCGGACGTCGAGGGCGCACTTCTTCCCGTCCGTGGTCACCTTCAAATAGTTGTCCTCCGTGGGCTTGACCTCCCGGCTCCGGATGGCCTCGGTTCGCGCGACAATCTTCTTAATATAGGCCTCCTGTTCCTTCGACCGCTGGACGGAAATGTTCTTGTGTCCTTCAAATTCCGGAAGCAGCATGTCATCGGCATTGACCGTATAGAAATCGCAGACGTTGCCGAAGAGGGCCATGAGCTCGGGAAGGTTGTGGAAACGGTCGAAACGGGTCACAAGCCGGAAGGAGGCGGCCGACGGGTCAATCTCAAATTCCGTGTGCTTCGTGCAGAAGGTGCTCACCCAGGTATGGAACTGGGAAATCTTCAGCACCTCCAGCTCCTCCGGCTGGAGGTAGCGCTGCAGGACGAAAAGGTCGGCCAGGGAGTTGGTCAGCGGAGTCCCGGTTGCGAAGAGCAGCTTCCCGCCGTTCTCCCGCACAAAATCGCATTTTTCGAGCATGAGATCGGCCTTCTTGCTCCCCTTGGCATGGAGGCCGACGATCGGGTCCATGTTGTATTCGAGTGAAATGTTCTTATAATTGTGGCATTCGTCCACCACGAGGAGATCAAAGTGCATCTTGTCGAAGCAGTCCGTAAACTTCTCCTCCGTCTCTTTAATCTTTTCGATCGCTTTTGTCAGCCTTTCGTGCTTCTCACGGAGGCGGTCCCTGCGGCTGTAATCACGCGCGGCCTCCAGCTCCATCCCGCAGGCCACAAGCTCCGCCTCTTTCTTCTGCAGATGGTACTCCTTCGAGATTCCGATCATATCGAAGGACGAGGCCGCCAGCACGAAAAATCCTGTCTGGGCCTCCTGCATTTGCAAAAGAACCTTCTCACGCTTTGCGGGGGCGAAGTCCTTCACGGAAATGGGTGTGAAGTCCTCCCCCGGGTAGAGGGTTTGAATCGCCGCCACCGTCGGCGCGAAAACGGCATTTGGCACCACCAGAAGGGCCTTTCTGGAAAGCCCCATCCGAAGCCGCTCATGGATACCGGCCGTGAAGGCGTAGGTCTTGCCGGCCCCGACATCGTGGCTAAGGAGGACGTTGTTCGGCGAGAGCACGATCCTCGCAATCGCCGCCCGCTGGTGGCCGTAAAGCTCGATGGCCGGCTGCATACCAGGAAGCTCGAGGAAAGCCCCATCGTAGTGCGGGAGCTGGTAGCCGAAGCGGTCCGTGTAAAGCTCCTGCAGCCGGGTCATGATCTGCTTCTTCCTGTGCAGCCACTGCTCAAATTCCCAGAGGATCAGGTTCTGCTTCTCCTGGGCCGCCAGGGTCTCGGCCTTGTTCAGGACCGCCTTCATCTTTCCGGTCTCGTAGTCGTACTCATAGTCATGCACGCGGATGGGGGCGGCGTTCAGGGTACGCTCAAAAATGGTCTCGGCAGTCATCCGCTTCGTCCCGTACACGCTCTCGTTCCGGGCCTTGTTGTAAATAACTCCCCCCTTGACATACCACCGGCCAAAGTACGCGTCAAATTCCACGGTGGGGGCATACGCAGCATTCAGGATATCCAGAAGCTCACACAGGTACTTCTGGTACACGTCCTTGGGCACCCACGTCGCGCCGAGCGTGACCACGATGTCCTCCTGCCCCGGCCCGTCGGGAAGCGAGGCCTCCAGAAGCTCGATGTTCTTTCCGTAAAGCCCCGTCTTCCGGTGCTTTTGCTTCGCCTCCTCCAGAAGGCGGTACACGTTTCCGCGCACGTACTGCTCGCGGGCCACCCAGCCCTCGTAGGGCCTGGCCAGCGTGTAAACGCGAGGGTCCTTCCAGATGAGCACCCCCTCCAGCTCCTTCACCAATTGCTTCTCCGTACGCCCGCTGCATTTGGCCATATACTCCAGATTCACCCTGCCGCAGCGGTTGATGGACAAGACAAATGCCTCCCTTGCCGTTACTTCTGTGGGCGTCTCCTTCTCCGCCCCGCCATCGTACACATCGTCATCGTAAAATACGTCAAATAATTCCATAGCTTCCACGTTGCACACCCCCTCTCTATTCCGGTTAAAAACAATACATCCTGTCGGCCCGTAAGCCGAAGCCGCCCCACCCCAAGCGGCCTGATAAAGCTAGGTTCCCTCATTCTAAACCATAACATATGTTCGAGTCAAGCAATAATTGGTTGCAATATTTTAAAAAATCAGTAAAAAAGTTTTCATTCAGTTGACCCCGATTTTTCTGTCATTCTGAGGAGCGCGTCCTTCGGACATCCCAGAATTTAATCGCCTTCGGCGATGAGGGATGATGAAAAGCGACGAAGAATCCCGTCAACTTTGCGAGAAACCTTACGGGATTCTTACAGAAAACAGTCCACTGGACTGTTTTCTGCACAC
>CADCQU010000242.1 GCA_902803635.1 uncultured Lachnospiraceae bacterium
CTATTCTACCATATAGGAGTCTCTATAAGAAGATTAATCCAAGGTCGAGTAACAAAGTTGTTCTATTTATTTATGTGGTAATCCTTATGTGTTTAAATAATTAAATCCGAAAGCTCCCGCCGCCGATGAATTCGCGGAGGATTGAGTTTGTCGGCACGTCGTCGCCCGGGATGCAGAGGAAATAGTGCAAAAGCTGCAAAAGCCGCCGCGCCTCGGGGTACTGCGGACTCTCCTCCTCCACCTGGAAGAGCAGGGGTTCGACAAATGGCCTTAGAACGCCGAGTTCGTAGGGGAGGGCCGAGTTGAAGAACACGTCCGCCGACTCCTGGAAGGGGAAAATGTTCTTCTCCTCGCCCCGCCGGACGGAATCCCACATCGCGAGCGTCGAGGTGGCGGTATAGCCCCTCGTCTGGTGGTCCCGGACGATGCGGCGGAGGAGCCGCCCGTCGCTCGACGAGATGTGGTTGTGCTCGTCAAGGTTCAGCTGCGTAAGCGCGCTGATGTAGATTTTGTATTTGCTCTCGGCCGGGAGAGTCTCCGTGAGGACATCGTTGAGGCAATGGATGCCCTCGATGATAAGGACGTCCTTCCCGCCCAGCTGCAGCTTCATCCCCGAATCAACCCGCCGCCCGCTCAAAAAGTCGAATTTCGGCAGCGAGATCATCCGCCCCGCCAGAAGATCCTCCATGTCCTGCGCAAAAACGTCGAGGGCGATGGCCGAGAGGGCTTCATAATCCTTCGTCCCGTCCGGCTGAATGATCATCTTGTCGCGGTCGAGGAAATAATTATCAACGCCAAGATAGTGCGGCCGTACCCCGTGGGCGACAAGCTGGACGCAGAGCCGCTGAGAGAAGGTCGTCTTCCCCGAGGACGACGGCCCCGCGATGAGGATGAAGCGGACACCCTCCCTTCCGGCGATGTCCTCGGCGATATCCGCGATCCGCCGCTCCTGATCCGCCTCGCAGACCAGAATCGCTCCCCGCGAGCCCATGTTGATGACCAGACGGTTCAGGTCGCCGACATTTGCCACGCCTCTCTGTGAAGCCCACTCCTCCCCCATCCGCTGCTGCTGAAAAAACACGGGCTGCGAGGAGGGCAGACGGATAACGTCGCCCGCCCCAAAGGCCGGCATGAGGAGGAGAAGGCCATCCTCGTAGGGCAGAAGCCGGAACGGACCCACGCTGCCGGTCCGCGAAGCCAGAAGGCCGCCGCAGTAGTCCGCATACGAACCCAAAAAATAGACATTGACAAGCTCGCTGAGGCGCGTGCGGAACAGGGGCTCCTTGTCCACCATCCCCCTATCCCGGAAGAGCTCGCGGGCCTCCGGAAGCGGGAAGAGCTTCTTCGTAATCGGCAGATCGGCCTCTACGTATTCCTGCATTTTTTGGCAAATGCGGCCGCAGAGAACCGCCGAAATCTTTTTGCGCTTCCCGATCGTGAAAAAGAGGCCGTCACCGACCGAAAAATGCAGGGTAGTCTTTGCCGCCTCGCCGAGCACCTCGTCGATCGCGGCAAATAGAAGAAAACAGAGGGTGCGGCGGACGGCATGGAAGCCGGCCTTTTCCGCAACGGTCAAAAACTCCACCTTCTCGCCCTCGCGGACGGGATGGTGCAGCTCGCGAATCTTCCCGTCCACCCTCGAGAGGACGATCTTCGCGCCCTCCTCCCGGGACCTTGCCAGCTCCTCCAGGAGCACCCCCGGCGCAACCTCCGCCGCACAATTATCAATCCATATCCTCATCCCTCGTCCCCCTGTTTATCCATTGAAATAACAGTTGCGCTCCTGTTTATCCATTGAAATATCAGTTGCGCTCCCTCTCAGTCCGTAGCTGCGGAAGATCTGCCCCCTCTCAGTCGGCTTCGCCGACAGCTCCCCCTCAGGGGGAGCCAAGTAGTAAGTGAACAAAGAAACGCCGCTACTCTTGCCTCCCCCTCAAGGGGGAGGTGGCACGGCGAAGCCGTGACGGAGAGGGGCCGCCGCAGTAACGCAGCCTAGTCGTAAACGCTAAGCTTCTGAGCCGTGTCATTCCTCTCCTCCCGCACCTCGGCAAGGCGCGGATTGCTGCCGTCCCCGCCGGCCAGGAGGGAGGCTTCAATCGCAGTAAGAGTTTTCCAGCGTTTTTCAAGATAACGGCGGTAGGTAGCGTCCTTTTTTTGCAGAAGAAAAAAGCCAAAATCGACGGGATTCTTCAATTCCTCGCACAGCAAAAGCTCTTCCTTCTTCCGCACTGTCTCGCAGCCTTTATCCACAGTGTACGCATGGGTGGAAGCGTCCTGACCGTCTTCCCGCCTTCTCGCCTTCAGCAGATAATAGAACTTCCCGTCCTCCTCCACCATCTGCTCGTCGGTGACGGCAAAACCAAGTTCCCAAAGTCCCTGCGGGACGCCCGCAGCCTCCGACTGCGGTCCAAGGACCAGTTCCGAGAACGTCGAAAGCCCCTCTCCCGCCTCCGAAAGAATCCGCAAAATGAGCGGTCCGCCCATTCCGGTAATCACGAGTGTAACCGGACACGCCTCCGGCACATATCTCCCCGGCTCCTTCGGCACGCCGTCCGTAAGGACCGTCGTAATCCTCCCTGAAAGCCCCGCGGCTGCGATGTTCTCTGCGGCGGCCCGAAGCGGTCCCTCCCGAAGGTCCGACGCCACCGCCCCCGGACAAATGCCATTTGCCACGAGCGCGATGGCCGTGTACCCGTGGTCACAGCCCACGTCAAAGACAAATGCCCCGGGCGTTACCATTTCCGTGATCCTTCGTAACCGCTTCGACTGCCGCATTTTTATTCTCCGCTAAAAAATCGAACCTATGAGAAGCGACACCTTAGTGTGCGGAAAACAGTCCAGTGGACTGTTTTCCGTAAGAATCGCGTCCGGGTTTCAGAACTCTTACGAGATTCTTCGCCAAAAAAGTTCTAACTGTACGGTTAGCCCACAATACAACGATTTTCTGTCATTCTGAGGAGCGAAGCGACGAAGAATCCCGTTAACTTTGCGAATA
>CADCQU010000243.1 GCA_902803635.1 uncultured Lachnospiraceae bacterium
CGGGCTACGCCGACTGACGACAACGCAGTTAGAAACGGATTTAGACAAGCCAAATGTACAAGCTATTTCTTAACGGTTCCTTAGCTCATAACAAAAATGTCATATACAGTGGCAGCGTGACCTGTTTTCCCTGCACGCCAACGTTCTGTGACGCTAATTTGTATCCGTAGGGCAAATCCTCCTTTTTGAGGAGATTTGCCAGAGATTTCGAAGCCTTCCTTCCCGCCTTTACCTCCACCGGAACGACTCCGTCCGTATTTTCAAGAAAGAATTCCATCTCCGCCGTTCCCTGCTCGTTCCGATAAAAAAATAATTCCCTATGACCGGCCTTTGTCAGCATTTCTGCAACTAGCGCCTCGTAAAGTCCCCCTTTTGCGGTCCGAAGGAGAATGTTTCCGGGCATCTCCGCAAAATCCCCATCCTCTATTAGTGCCTTCTTCAGTCCGTAGTCATACGCAGCCATCAAAAGACCGATATCATTTGGGTATAAACGCACATTTCCTTCAAGAGCGTGTGCCTTGAGCGGATACTCCACGAAGCCAACATTTGTCACGGCAAAAGCCATGTTCGCGCCAAGTAGCCAGTCAAGGCTGCTCTCGAACTTCCTGGCCGTTCCTTTCTTCTCCACAACAGAATACTGAAACTTGTGATTTTCCTTAGAAAGCTGCAATGGAATGGACTGATAACATTTTTCCGCCTTGATTTTGATATCCGGGGAGGAGAATCGCGCGATATCCGCCAGATAGTCCCTGTAAATCCGACGCTGCACCTCATCCGCCGCGAGATAATCCCTCTCAGGAAAAAATTTGTCGACGACCTCCGGCATTCCGCCAACCACCATGTACCTGCGAAGATACCGAAGCATTGTCTCGTGGATGGCCGGCGGCACCATTTCCCTTCGCAAAAAGTACCCTCGAAGCAAATCGACAACCGCATCCTCAACGCCATGCGCCCACAGAAACTCCTCAAAATCCAGAGCATCCATGTCTAAATACTCAACACTGCCCACCGGGTACGAACGCACACGATTGTACGCCATTCCCAGGGCGGAGCCAGAGGCCACAACATCCACGCGAGAATCCTGTGTCAGAAGAAAAATCTCCCTTCCTGCAAGAAAAACTTGAGGAAATATGCATGAGCACATAAATAATAATAGAAAAATATGTACAAGTACATATTTTTTCTTATAGTCAAATTTCCAAGTTGCTCAACGAATTTTTAAAGAGAGCCGCCCACTACAGTTCATGAAACCCAAAACTGCAGTGGGCGGCCTTCATTTGACAAGCAACGCAAAAACAATTCTAACTTTACATAGTGGCGCAACTAACCTATCCCCGTGCGCCCTCTCTGTCTCCTGTCGAAAAAAGGAGACAGAGAACCGTCCCCTGTCTCCTTTGGGTTATTTCTCTTCGTAGATGACCGCCTCGTACGGGGCGAGGGTTCCCTTCTCGCTGTCGCCGTTCGTGCCGAGGAGCAGCTCCGCATTTTCCACGCAGGAGGCGTCGTAGGAGGCAGCCTCACCGGAGAAGTTGATGAGGACGGTCACCTTGCCGTCCTTGCTGGTACGGGTGTAGGCGTAAATCTGCTCGTCATCGTGGAAGAGCTCCTCGTAATCGCCCGCAGTGAGCTCGCTGTGCTCGGAGCGAAGTTTGGCAAGCGTCTTGTACCAGTTCAGGACGGAGTTCTCGTCCTCGTTCTCGCTCGCCACGTTGTAGGTCTCATAGTCGTCGTAAACCGGCAGCCAGGGCGTACCCGTCGTGAAGCCGGCATTTGCCGAGGCATCCCACTGCACCGGCGTGCGGCCGCTGTCGCGGGAGAAGTTGTGGACACCCTCCAGGGCCTCCTCCTCGGAATAGCCCGCGTCGAGCATGTACTGGTAATGGTTCTTCGTGGAGACATCGTTGTAATCGTCTATGCTCTTCCACTCCGCATTGACAAAGCCCAGCTCCTCGCCTTCCATGATAAAGGGCAGGCCGCGCATGGTGAGGAGGAGGGTCGCCAGGGCCTTGCCGCCCGCGATCCGGTCCGCATCCTTCGGCAGGAAATGGTTGATTGAGCGCGGCTGGTCATGGTTTTCAAGATACATCGCGTACCAGCCGCCCGCATTGTCCGTGTTCTCCTGGGTTGTGGTGATGATTTCCTTGAATTCCGGGAGCGTCCAGTCGTTGGTATCGGCCCAGTTGTCCTCGCTGGGCAGGCAAATGTTCATAAGGTCGAACGAGAAGACCATGTCGAGAACGCCGTCCGGACCAATCCACTGGTTTAGCTCCTCGGCGGGGACGCCATTTGCCTCACCTACCGTGAAAATGTCCGAGCCTTCCTGGACGGAGGACTTGAACTCGTGCAGGTAATCCAGGATGCCCTCCGTATTGGCCGTCATGCTGTGGACACCGACCAGGCCGTCGTCCGCATCCGCATCACCGTCAATGAACTCTTCCGGCTTCATAATATAGGCGACCGCGTCCAGACGGAAGCCGCCGACGCCCTTGTCCTTCCAGTAGTTGGCGACGTCGTAGAGGGCCTGCCGGACCTCCGGGTTCGCCCAGTTGAGGTCGGGCTGCTCCTTGAGGAAGGTGTGGAGGTAGTACTGGCCGCGGCCCTCGTCATACTCCCACGCCGAGCCGTTGAAAATGCTGCGCCAGTTGGTCGGGGCGCTCCCGTCCTCCTTCGGATCCCGCCAAATGTACCAGTCGCTCTTGTCGTTGTCCTTGCCGGACTTCGACTCCTCGAACCAGGCATTTTCGTTGGAGGTGTGGTTGAAGACAAGGTCCATAACGATCTTGATGCCGCGCTTGTCGGCCTCCTCGATCAGCTTGTCCATGTCCTCCATATCCCCGTACAGGGGGTCGATGCTGTAGTAGTCGGCGACGTCGTAGCCGTTGTCGGCCTGCGGCGAGGCGTAGCAGGGGGTCAGCCAAATGGCCCCGACGCCGAGGTCCTTCAAATGGTCGAGTTCGGAGGTGATGCCGTTGAGGTCGCCGTAGCCGTTGCCGTCCGAATCCTTGAAGCTCTTGACGTAAATCTCATAGGCAATCGTTCCCTGCCACCATTTGAGGTTCTCCTCGGAGACCGGCGAGGGTTCCGTGCCGCTTTCCGTGCTCTCGGTCGTGCTTTCGACCGTGCTGGAAGCCGTGCTCTCCGGAACGCTCGAAACCGTGCTCTCCGTGGTGCTGGATACGGTACTCTCCGCCTTGCTTGTCACGGTGCTCGAAGCCGTGCTCTCCGTCTTGCTGGAAGCCGTCGGGGTTGAGGATGTCGTGCCCCCGCAGCCGCCGAGAAACATGGCCGACGCCAGCGTCAGCGCTAAGATGGAGGAAAGTGTTCTCTTTTTCATGTTTGCTTCTCCTTTCGTAAAAATATGAAAAATTCCATTGTTTATCTGCCCGCGTCAGATGGCCGCCGCAGATAGTTCTTACATGCAATTATACCATCTTTTCGTCGAAAATGGAAAGGAATTCTGCAATTCTGCACAAAAGATAAGCCCCGTTCAGTTATTCCCCAGATTTCATGGAAAGACTGATTTTCTTTTTCTGGAGATCCACGGAAAGGACGGTCACGTCCACGATGTCGCCAACCTCCGCGATTTCCGAGGGGTGCTTTACGAAGCGGTCCGCCATCTGGGAAATGTGGACGAGGCCGTCCTGGTGGACGCCGATGTCTACGAAGGCCCCGAAATCGACGATGTTGCGGACGGTGCCTTTGAGGTGCATTCCGGGTGCAAGATCCTCGATTTTGAGGACATCCTTGCGTAGCACGACCGGCGGGAGGTCCTCTCGGGGATCACGACCGGGACGCCGCAGCTCCTCCGCGATGTCAAGGAGCGTCGGAACGCCCACCCCGCACTGCTTCGCCGCATTTTCCGGCCCGAGCTTTTCGAGCCGGTCCGCAATCTCCCCCACCTTCCGGGCCTTGACATCCGCCGGCGTATAGCCAAGAAGGGTCAAAAGCTTCCGGGCCGCCGCATAGCTCTCGGGATGAACGGCCGTATTGTCAAATACCTCCGCGCTCTCCGGCACGCGAAGGAAGCCCGCGCACTGCTCAAAGGCCTTGGGACCGATTTTGGGGACCTTCCGGAGCTCCTTACGATCCCGGAACGCGCCATTTGCCTCCCGGTACGCGACGATATTTTTGGCCGTGGTTTTCGTAAGCCCGGCCACCCTAAGGAGGAGCGGCGCGCTCGCCGAATTGAGGTCCACGCCAACCCCGTTCACGCAGTCCTCCACGACGCCCGTAAGGGCCGCCGCAAGCTCCGCCTTCGGCAGATCATGCTGGTACTGCCCGACGCCGATGGACATCGGGTCGATCTTGACCAGCTCGGCGAGAGGGTCCTGCAGCCTCCTTGCGATGGAAATGGCGGAGCGGATGTTCACGTCATATTGCGGGAATTCCTCCGCCCCGATCTCGGAGGCGGAATAGACCGACGCGCCGGCCTCGTTGACGATTGCGTAGCTCTGTCCTCCATGGAGCCGTCCCAGCAGCTCCGTGGCCATGTCCTCCGTCTCCCGCGAGGCCGTCCCGTTCCCGATAGCGAGGTGCTCCACCCCGTATTTTCCGATGAGGCCGGAGAGAGTCCGGATGGCCTCCTCCCGCTTCCCCCCGCCGAAGGTCGGGTAGACGACGGCGGTGTCGAGGACCTTGCCCGTCCCGTCCACGACCGCCACCTTGCAGCCGTGGGCATAGCCCGGGTCCAGCCCCATCGTGACCTTCCCCTTCACCGGAGGCTGCAAAAGCAGGGGTTTTAAGTTTCTGGCAAATGCCTCGACGGCGCCGGCATTTGCCTCTTCGGTAAGGCTGCCGCGAAGCTCCCGTTCGAGGGACGGCCAAATGAGCCGTGTATAGGCATCGTCCGCAGCCTCGGTGAGGTACTTCTCCGCCGCGCTCCTTTTGATGCCGATTTTTTTCCGCAAAAGCTCCTTCGCCCGCACATGGTCCGGGTCGAGGGCGACCTTTAGGAAGCCCTCCTTCTCGCCCCGGTTGATGGCGAGAACCTGGTAGCCCTTCAGCCGGGAAAGCGGC
>CADCQU010000244.1 GCA_902803635.1 uncultured Lachnospiraceae bacterium
AGGAGCGCGTCCTTCGGACATCCCAGAATCGAATCGCCTACGGCGATGAGGGATGATGAAAAGCGACGAAGAATCCCGTCAGCTTTGCGAGAAACCTCACGGGATTCTTCGCTACGCTCAGAATGACAAGCCGTTCACGAGGAAAACAGTCTTATTTTAGGGGTACTTGATTTATAACCTCCTGCCTTCAGTAAATCAAAAAAATAAAAATTTCCCCCTTGACAGGAGAGAGATTTTGATGTATCTTATACAGGTAGTCGCGATGCGGCTCATACAAATATGGCGAGGTAGCTCAGCTGGCTAGAGCATGCGGTTCATACCCGCAGTGTCGAGGGTTCAAGTCCCCCTCTCGCTACGTAAGTAAAAGCGGAAATCGATAAGATGCGATTTCCGCTTTTTTACTGTATCCAATGTCTTTGTTGATGAGGGCAATCGGTTCGTGTGTTCAGAAGATTTTGCAAGGGCGATTCGAGGGACGGATAATTATTATGTACTTGTGACACGTGAAAGTCTTGATAATTTGCCGTACAGTGTTACAGAAATTTACGGTATTCGCAGTTCAGGGAAGTATGCTTACCAGAAACCTGTCTACCATCAGCTGTATCGGATTTATGGGAATTTGAAGGAGTATCTGCCACGTGTTGGGGGAGAGATTTTGACGGAGGAAGGGTTTGCGAAAAAAGTAATTTTATAATTGACTTTTTGTTTAAGAATAGTATAATCGACAACGGCGATAAAGTTTAGTAAAAAGTGATAAATAGTTTAGCGATTTTAGGTATAGTCGCTGGTTTTTGGAGCCGCGTGAGTGTGGAACGTATGGCGGTGGTTTTTGGGGCAGCAGGAGGACGGAAGCGATGGAGGCGGAGATCGTTAACAAGAGGATTGGAGGGAAGATACGGGAGCTTCGGCAACGCATGGACCTCACGCAGCAGGAGCTGGCGGATCGGACGGAGCTGACGAAGGGGTACATTTCTCAGTTGGAACACGGGCTGGTAGCTCCCTCGGTGATTACGCTCCTTGACCTCATCGAATGCCTGGGCTCGACGCCGGCGGAGTTCTTCCGCGAGGAGGAGCAGGGGACGGTTGTCTTCTCGGAGGACGGCTTCTTTGAGAAAGTGGATGAGGGAGGCAACAGTATCCAGTGGATCGTCCCGACGGCCCAGAAGAACCGGATGGAACCGCTTCTCGTGGTTCTGCAGCCGCACCAGAAGCTCTGGGAGGACACCCCGCACGAGGCGGAGGAATTTGGCTATGTCCTCTCGGGACGCATCCGCCTGCACCTGGGGGAGAAGCAATACGTGGTGAAGGCGGGGGAGAGCTTCTATTACGAGGCGAAGAAGAACCGCTACATAGAAAATACCACGGCAAATGCAGCGAAGTTTCTGTGGGTGAGCACGCCGCCGTCGTTTTAAGGAATGCGATCCGAGCAGAGGGGATAGAGAACAAATTTTTTTACTATAAACAAATTCACAAGGGGAGGGTAGAGATGGCTGAGAAAATCATCGAGCTCAAAAACATTAAGAAGACCTACGACAATGGCTTCACGGCGGTGACGGACTTCAACCTGTACGTCAATAAGGGGGAGTTCATCACTTTTCTTGGCCCTTCGGGCTGCGGAAAGACCACGACGCTGCGCATGATCGCGGGCTTCGAGCTTCCGACGGAGGGGGAAATCCTTCTGAATGGCAAGGACATCGCGAATCTTCCGCCCTACGAGCGGCCAATCAACACGGTTTTTCAGCGGTACGCGCTCTTCCCGCACATGAATATTTATGAAAATATCGCCTTCGGCCTCCGCCAGAAGAAGCTACCGGAGGAGACCATCCGGAGGAAGGTCAAGAGGGTCCTCGAACTCGTGGATTTGGAGGGCTTTGAACGCCGTTCCGTTGCGACCCTCTCCGGCGGCCAGCAGCAGCGTATCGCCATCGCCCGCGCGGTCGTGAACGAGCCGCAGATTCTGCTCCTCGACGAGCCGCTGGGTGCGCTTGACCTTAAAATGCGTAAGGAGATGCAGCTGGAGCTTAAAAGTATGCATGACCGCCTCGGCATCACGTTCATTTACGTGACCCACGACCAGGAGGAAGCCCTTACGATGTCCGACACCATCGTCGTCATGTCCGAGGGCCGTATCCAGCAGATTGGCAGGCCGGAGGACATTTACAACGAGCCGAAAAATGCCTTCGTCGCGGACTTTATCGGCGACAGCAACATTTTCAACGGCATCATGATTGGGAAGCTCAAGGCCCGTTTTGCCGGCGGCGAGTGGAGCTGCGTAGACGACATCCCGGAGGGCACGCATATCACGGCGGTCGTCCGCCCGGAGGACGTGCTCCTCACGAATCCGGAGGACGGCACGATTCAGGGCACCGTCACCTCGGTCATTTTCAAGGGCATCCACTACGAGATCACGGTGGAGATCGGCAAGAGCGAGATGGTCATCCAGTCGGTCCACTCGGCGAAGGTCGGCGAGAAGGTGGGGATGCGTGTCAATTCCGACAACATCCACATCATGGTGGCCGAGGACAATACGAACTACTTTACCGTGGATATCAATTCGAAGTTCCGGCTGGAATTTAACGGAAATGTCCTCGACACGAGCGTGACGAAGATCCTCAAGGGCAGCAAGCGCCTTGAGGACGGTACGCTTGTCGATGCAAATGGCGACGCGATTGACCCGGCGAGGACGAAGATTATCGCCTCGATTCAGCCGCAGGACATGGACATGACCGACCATATCGAGGACGGCCTTGTGGACGGCTACATCAAGAACCTCATCTACAAAGGCGACCACTACAGCTATGTCGTCCACACGGAGCATGGCCAGGATTTTGTGGTCGACGACGAGGATCTCTGGAACATGGACGACCACGTCGGCCTCATCATGCCCGTCGAGAAGATGGAATTCAAGGTGCGGAGGTAAGTGACAAATGAGATTATCCAGAAAGGCCCTGGGCATTCCGTACGCGATCTTCCTCGTGCTCTTTGTCGCGGCACCGCTCCTTGTGTTGGTGTACTTCGCCTTCACAAATGGCAAGGGGCAGTTTACAGTTGCCAATTTCACAGGCTTTTTCACCGATCCGAACACCCTGGGCACGCTATTTTACAGCCTCTGCATCGCCCTTGTGACGACCGCGGTCTGTCTTCTCATCGCCTACCCGACGGCCTACTTCCTTGCAAAGAGCAGGTTCCACCGGAATGGCGTGCTCATCATGATTTTCGTGCTGCCGATGTGGATCAACTTCACGCTCCGCATCACGGCCCTCAAGGAAATCCTGACCCTCATCGAGGGAAACCTTGCCTATTTTCCGTTCCTCAACTCGGTCATCGGCATGGTTTACGATTTCCTGCCCTTTATGATCCTGCCGCTGTACAATACCATCCTGCGGCTGGACGACTCGCTGATCGAGGCTGCCAAGGACCTCGGCGCGAACGACCGCAGCGCATTTTTCAAGATCACGCTGCCGCTCTCGATGCCGGGCATCATCAGCGGCGTTGCCATGGTCTTCCTGCCCTCGATGACGAACTACGTCGTCCTTGATATGCTCTACAACAGCACCTACATCATGGGCAGCCTCATCGGAAGCTATTTCTCTGCCTACAACTGGAACGGCGGTTCAATGATCGCCCTCATCCTCCTGGCCATCATATGCATCTTCACGATTCTGACGGGTGGCGATGAGGAGGAAAACAGACGGATGGGAGGTTCTTTGCTATGAAAAATATACCCAAAGTAGTCTTCATCCTCCTGGTTGTGACGTTTCTCTATGCACCGATCCTTATCCTTGCGGTCTACAGCTTCACGGACGCGACGACGATCGGAGCCATCCGGGGCTTCTCCCTGCACAACTATGTGACGCTCTTTACTACGCCGGAGCTTCGGGACATGATCATCGGGACGGTCGTGCTCGCCCTTGGGAGCGCGGCCATCGCAACGGTGCTCGGCACGATGGGCGCGATTGGGGCCTTTTACTCCAAAAAGGGACCGAGCTCCTTCATCAGCACCCTGAACCAGGTGCCGGTCATCAACGCCGACGTCGTCACGGGCTTTTCCATTTGCATCCTGCTCGTGGTGGTGCTGGGCATCAGCAAGGATACCTTTATCCCGCTCGTCATCGGCCACGTCACGCTCTCGGCGCCATTTGTCTTCCTCTCGGTCCTGCCGAAGCTCAAGCAAATGGACCCGAGCATTTACGAGGCGGCTCTTGACCTGGGCGCGACGCCGGCGCGGGCGCTTCGGACCATCGTGGTTCCGCAGATCGCGTCGGGCATTTTCTCGGGCTTTGCGCTGGCCATCACGCTCTCGCTCGATGATTATTTCATTGCGACATACACAAAACCTGCAACATTTGATACAATCAGTACCTACGTCGTCAACGCGACGAAGGGCTCGCAGACCACGATTAAGACGGCTCTTTGGGCTCTCTCGACGGTCATTTTCGTGATCGTCGTCCTGATCGTCCTCATTGGCAACGCCCGTGGAGCAAAGAAGGAGGGAGCGACGGCATGAAGATGAAAAAGATTCGGCAAATGCTCGCTCTTACGCTTTCGCTCGCTCTCTTAGGGAGCCCGTGCAGGGCCCTTGCGGCGGATTCGGCAAATGCGTCTGCGGAGAGCGCGGTCCTGTACGCGGCAAATGCGGATACGGAAGAAGGCGGGAAGGCTGCATTGGACGCGAAGAAAGCTTCCGAGGCTTCTGGAAAAAAGGTCAGGCTTCGCGTCTGCAACTGGGAGGAGTACATCGATCTTGGCGGCTGGGATGAGGAGGAGACAATCGACCTCGAAAGCGGTGACATTATCGGTGTAAATCCGATCGTGGAGGATTTTGAAGAGTGGTACAAGGAGACCTACGGTATCGATGTAGAGGTGGAGTATTCGACATTTGGCACGAACGAGGATCTCTACAACATGCTCACCCTCGGCGATGTCTACGATGTTGTCTGTCCCTCTGAGTATATGTTCATGAAGCTGATCTCGGAGGACAAGGTCGTTCCGCTTTCGGAACAGTTCTTTGATGCCGAGGATGAAAATAATTTCTACACAAGGGGCGTGTCTCCGTATATCAAGAATATCTTTGAAGAGCATGAGATCAACGGAAAGCACTGGTCGGACTATGCGGCGGGCTATATGTGGGGCCTTACGGGGATTGTCTTCAATCCCGAGAAGATGACCAGAGAGGAAGCGTTCACCTGGAAGGTGCTGAACAATCCGAAATTCAAACGCCAGGTGACCATCAAGGACAACGTCCGTGACGCCTACTTCGCGGCGGTCGCCGCGATCAAGCACGATCTCCTCACGGATCTGGAATTTACGTCTTCTCCGGACTACTCCAGGCGACTGGAGGAGGAGATGAACGAGATCTCTTCCGAGACCATCCAGGCGGTACAGGATTATCTGCAGGATGTTCGGGAAAATGCGTACTCGTTCGAGACTGACTCCGGTAAAGCCGACATGGTGACCGGCAAGGTGGTCGCAAATCTGCAGTGGTCAGGCGATGCGGTCTATACTCTCGACCAGGCGGAGGAGGATGGCGTTTTCCTGGAATATGTGGTTCCCGAGGAGGTCACAAATATTTATTTTGACGGCTGGATCATGCTGAAGGCAGGCATCGAGGGGGATGCCGCCAAACAGCATGCGGCCGAGGCCTTCATCAACTTCCTCTCAAGGCCGGACAACGTCATCCGCAACATGTACTATATTGGCTATACCTCCGTCATCGCGGGGGGCGACGATTCGCGTATCTTCGAGTACTGCGACTGGTGCTACGGCGCAGAGACGGATGATGAGGACGAGGAGGCGGAAGATGCCTCGGACGACGCGGAGGAGGAAGAAGCATCGGACGATGCGGAGGACGGCGCCGGGGAGGCGGACGATACCGAAAATTCCGATGATGGCGAGGACGTGGACGGAGCGGAAGAAGAGGAGACCGTGGAGTATCATCTGGGCTACTTCTTCAGCGGGGACGTCGACGACGAGGATTATGTTATCGAAGCCCCTCTCTCCCAGGTTCATCGGCAGCTTGCGGCCCAGTATCCCGCGCAGGACGTGATTGCACGCTCTTCTATCATGGTCTATTTCAACGAGGAGCAGAACGAGGTCATCAACCGGATGTGGATCAACGTCCGCTGCTTCAACATTCTCGACGTCCCTGTGTGGGTCTGGGTTCTTCTTGGAGTGGTTGTCCTTGCAGGAATCGGTTTCATCCTGTATAATAGGCAGCGGAAGAAGAAAATGTACGATTGAGGGTTACTATTCAGGCGGTCCCTCGAAAAAGGCTTTATTGCCTCGTGAAGGGCCTGTCATCCTGAGCGAAGCGAAGGATCCCGTTAGGTTTTTCAAAAAATGACGGGATTCTTCGTCGCTTTTCATCATCCCTCATCGCCGTAGGCGATTCGATTCTGGGATGTCCGAAGGACGCGCTCCTCAGAAT
>CADCQU010000245.1 GCA_902803635.1 uncultured Lachnospiraceae bacterium
CAAATTGAGAAAATACTCCGCTTTCCGCAGCGTTTCCTGATCGGATGCAAATGTAAGGGCGGCCAAGGCTTCCTCAAATGGAAGCCAGCTGATTTCCCTGACCTCCGCCTCCTGAACAGTCACATCGGTACTCTCCGCCTCTGCAAGGAAGAAAACTACCGTTTTCATACAGTCATCATAAGGGCTGTACTCGATCGTCTCACGGAAACCATCTATGAACATCACCTTCAGCCCCGTCTCCTCCAATATTTCCCGCTCTGCAGTCTGATGCTCGGATTCGTCCTTCTCCACATGCCCTTTGCAAATGGAACGATGTCCTTTCTGCATCAGTTCGATAAGGTATAACCGTCTCCCGTCCTTCTCAACATAAACCACTGCTCCGCAGCTTTTCTCGTATATCATACTCTCTCCTTTGTAAATCCACATCCTTCTTACTGCCGAAGGGGGTACCAATAGAAAGCCCGGAGAAGCAAGTACTTTCCATGCCTCTCCGGGGGTATGTAATGCCGAAGGTGGGACTCGAACCCACACGTGGTCGCCCACAAAAGATTTTGAGTCTTCCTCGTCTGCCATTCCGACACTTCGGCGTATAAATCCGTGCTTTGTTCACGGAATTTTCCTTCTTCGGTGCGGTTCCGGGCTTGAATTGTCCGGAACCGCCCGAACATTTCACATTATACTATATAAAAAGCTTTTTGTAAACCGAAAGTTTGTCAAATGTCGCAAAATAATCTGCCGGGGTCTCGGCGCGGCGGATGAGCTCGAAGCTCCCATCCTCCTTGAGGAGGACTTCCGCGCTGCGGAGCTTGCCGTTGTAATTGTAGCCCATGGAGAAGCCGTGGGCGCCGGTATCGTGGATATAAATGAGATCGCCGATATCAATTTTCGGCAAATGCCGGTCGATCGCAAATTTGTCGTTGTTCTCGCAGAGGGAGCCGACGACATCGTAGACATGGTCGGCCGGCGCATTTTCCTTGCCCATCACCGTGATGTGGTGGTAGGCCCCGTACATGGCCGGGCGCATGAGGTTGCAGGCGCAGGCGTCAACGCCGATGTACTCCTTCATGATGTGCTTTTCGTGGACGGCCCGCGTGACGAGGGCCCCGTAGGGACCGGTCATGAAACGGCCAAGCTCCGTGAAGATCGAAACGTCTCCCATGCCGGCGGGGACGAGAATCTCCTCGAAGGCCTTGCGGACACCCTCGCCGATCGCGAAGATGTCATTTGCCTGCTGGTCCGGGCGGTAGGGAATGCCGATGCCGCCGGAAAGGTTGACGAAGGCAACGTGGACGCCGACCTTCTCCTTCGCCTCGACCGCGAGCTGAAAGAGCAGACGCGCCAGCATCGGGTAGTAATCATTTGTAATCGAATTCGAGACAAGGAAGCTGTGGATACCGAAGTGCTCGACGCCGCCCGCCTTCATCTTGGCAAAGGCCTCGAAGAGCTGCTCGCGGGTCATGCCGTATTTCGCGTCGCCGGGGTTGTCCATGATGCCGTTGCTGACGGTGAAGATGCCGCCCGGGTTGAAGCGGCAGCACATGGTCTTCGGGAAGGGGCCGACATTTTTCTGATAGTAATCCACCATCGTCAGGTCGTCGAAGTTGATGATTGCGCCCATCTTCGCCGCAAAGGCATACTCCTCCGCAGGGGTTTCATTGGACGAAAACATTGTCAAATGCCCGTCGTTCCCGACCGCGCGGGCGAGCATGAGCTCGGTCATGGAGGAGCAGTCGCTCCCGCAGCCCTCCTCGCGGAGCACCTGCATGATGACCGGATTCGGCTCGGCCTTCACGGCGAAGTACTCACGGAAGCCCGGATTCCAGGCAAATGCGGCCCGGAGGGCGCGGGCGTTCTCGCGGATTCCCCGCTCGTCATAAATATGGAAGGGCGTCGGCACCGCCGCCGCGATCTCTTCCAGCTTCTCCCTTGTAACAAATGGCTTCTTTTCCATTTTTTCCCCTTCCCTGAATAACCGAAAAGTCTTATCACCTTCACATAAAGGAGAAGGCAGCACACGCTGCCCTCCCCGCTTGTTGCCGTATTTGGAATTGTACACTATTTTTCCATATTTGAAAAGGGTTTATTTCACCTCGACCACATACATCATGTTCGTGACGCCGCCGACGCCTTCGATGTCATTGTTGACGGGGTCGCCGGCAGTCACGACACAGATGTCGCCCTGCTTGACGAGTCCGAGGTGCTTCGCGCGATCCATAGCCTGCTGGACGATGCCCGCGGAGGCATATTGCTGCTGGCCAAGGATCGGGGTGACGCCCCAGTACGCCATCATCCGGCGCTGCACCGTGCTGTTCGGGGTGACCGCGATCATCGGCATGGACGGGCGGAAATTGCTCATCAGGCGGGCCGTCTGCCCAAACTGCGTCGGGATGATGATCGCCTTGGCATTGAGATTTCTCGCCGTCCGCACGGAAGCGCTGCAGACCGCGCCGGAAACGCTGTCCGACGCCTCCTTCGTATGACGCTGGAGGAAACGCTCGGTGTCCAGGTACCGCTCGCTGTTCTCCGCGACCTTCGCCATCACCCTGACCGCCTCCACCGGGTATTTGCCGACCGCCGTCTCGCCGGAAAGCATAATCGCGTCCGTACCATCGTAGATGGCATTTGCCACGTCCGTCACCTCCGCACGGGTCGGGCGCGGATTGTGGATCATGGACTCCAGCATTTGCGTCGCCGTAATGACCGGCTTGTAGGCCTTGTTGCATTTGTCAATGATGACCTTCTGCCAGTAGGGAACCTCGTAGTTCGGCACTTCAACGCCAAGGTCGCCGCGGGCCACCATAATGCCGTCGGACTCCTCGATAATCTCGTCGATGTTTTCAAGGGCCTCGGAGCACTCGATCTTGGAGTAGATGGGCATGTAGCTGCCATTGTCATTAAGCAGTTTGCGGATCTTGCGGACACCCTCCGCGTCGCGGATGAAGCTGGCTGCCAGGATGTCAAAGCCCTGCTCAATGCCCCAGAGAATGTCATCAACGTCCTTCTCGGTAATCGCCGGGAGCTGCGTGCGCACGCCGGGAACATTAATACCCTTGCGCTCGGAGACCACGCCGCCATTGATGATACGGCAAATGATGTCCGCACCGCTTACTTCCTCGACCTTGAGCTCGATGAGGCCGTCGTCAACGAGAATCGTGCTGCCCGCCTGGACATCCTCGCAGAGCCGTGCATAGGTGATTGCCAAATGTTCGGCGGTGCCGTCGAATTCGCCGGCGGTGAGGGTCACGGTGTTCCCGGCCACGAGCTCGACCTTCTGGTGGTTCACCAGAAGCCCGGTACGGATTTCCGGACCCTTGGTGTCAAGCAGCATCGCGACGGGCTTTCTGGTCTCCTCGCGGACCTTGCGCAGCGTGTTGATGCGGCTAAGCTGCTCCTCGTGGGTCCCGTGCGAGAAATTGAAACGGGCCACGTCCATGCCGGCATCAAAGAGCTTGCGCATAAGCTCCGGATCCTCCTCCTGCGGCCCCATCGTGCAGATAATTTTTGTCTTCTTGATTGGAATCGAAATTGCCTCCATAGATATCTCCTCCCTGCGCGTTTTCTATTTTATTATCCCCCGCTGCCAAAACGCGCAGATGCAGCCAAGGGTATTTTCACAGAACACATCACGTTCTGGTTATATACAAATATTTTCAGGCCTTCACATGCTCGTGCGTGAAAAGGTGCTCCATGCAGTATTCGTGGTTGCCCCCGCATTTGGAGCAGAAGCGGAACTCCAGGTCCGGGTCCGTCAGCTCCGTACGCCCGCAGATTTCGCAGCGGTGGCGGGGAACCGGTGCGCTCCCCTCTCTCGCGCGCTCTACATTTGCCGCAAATGTCTTCCGGCCTTCCTCGACCGAGCGCTCGAATTCGCGTCTCCGCTTCGCGTTCTGCATCTTGTGGACAAAATTCCCCCTGGTCGAGAAGAAGAACAGCGCGAAATTGATGAGCGAGGAAATCATGATGACAATGGGAACCCAGAAAATGACCCCTCCGGCGATAATGTTCCGGACATAGCCAAACACGTCATAGAGCATCAGGGCAAAATAAATGATGCCGAGCCATTTGACACGGATGGGAATGACGAAATAGAGGAGAACCTGCGCGTCCGGGAAGGTCGCCGCGAAGCCGAGGAAGATCGACATCAGGATATAGTAGGTGGTGGTAAAGGCCCCGACAAAGGTCCCGACCGTGAGCACGGTGAGCTCATCTTTTCCCGCGGTAAGAATAAAATAGATGACGAAGGCCCCGATGAGCGTCAGAATCATGCCGCCGAAAATGTAGAGGTTGTAGCGGAAGTTCCCCCAGGCGCGTTCCAGATTGGAGCCGATGGAGAGGTAGAAAAACAGCATGATGATGGTGAAGAAGAACGAGAGGAAATTGCTCTGGAGCGTCGTCGGCGGGATGACAATCCACGTGAAAATGCGCCAGACCTCCCCGCGAAGGATGAGGGCCGGGTTGAGGGCCATGTAGCCTGCGGCCTGCTGGTTGACGGCGGCCAGAATGTAGCCGATCACGTAGAAGCCGATCATGAAAAATGTAAGGTGCGGGATGGCAAACCGCCCGATCTTGCGTTCCATTTTCTCGATAAAATTGTTCATAGATGCTCCCTTATGGAAATAATATGTTTTTGCCCGTTACAGTTCAGCTTCCTGAACTGTAACTCCTGCTCTATATTATAAGGAAAAAAACCGCTCCCGTCAATCACACAGAGATTTACAGAAAGTATTTCTTTCTATATAATGATATAATTCAGAGGATAAAAAAGGAGGCACGGAAATGGCTGGTTCAAGTTTTGGGACGATCTTTCGGGTGACGACCTTCGGGGAGTCGCACGGTCCGGCGCTGGGCTGCATCGTGGACGGCTGCCCGGCAGGTCTGCCGCTCTCGGAGGAGGACCTTCGCCCGATGATGGCGAGGCGCCGGCCGGGGCAGGGCGCCCTTTCAACGCCGCGCAAGGAGGCGGACGAGGCACGGATTCTCTCGGGGGTCTTCGAGGGCAAAACCACGGGAACACCCATCTGCATACTGATAGAAAATACAAATGCCCGCTCCGGGGATTATGACCATCTTCGGGAGGTCTACCGTCCCGGCCACGCGGACTATTGCTTTGCGACCAAATACGGCCTCCGCGACCATCGTGGCGGCGGGCGTTCCTCCGGACGCGAGACGGCGGCCCGCGTCGCGGCGGGAGCCGTGGCGCAGGTGCTCCTAAAAAGGCTCGGAATCCGGTGCGCAGCCAGACTCTCTGCCGTGGGAAATATAGCAATTCCGGCAGAGACAACCGCCGAAAGTGCCACCGCTACCGACGCCGCAGTGGAAAATGCAGGCAGTCTCCCCGTGACAACCGCCGAGGGTTCCGCCGCTTCCGCCGAGGCTGCCGTCGCCGCCCTGCTTGCGAACTGCCGCAAGGAGGGGGATTCCATCGGCAGCACGGTTACGCTCTCCGTAACCGGCCTCCCCGTCGGCCTTGGCGACCCAGTCTTTGAAAAGCTGGACGCAAACCTGGCGAAAGCGATGTTTTCCATCGGGGCCGTGAAGGGTCTTGACATTGGCGAGGGCCGCCGCGCCGCCCTGCTTTACGGGAGCGAGAACAACGATGCCTTCGTTTTGGAGAATGGCCAGGTAAAAAAAGCCACCAACCACAGCGGCGGCATCCTCGGCGGGATGAGCGACGGGGACGAGCTTTCCCTGAAGGTGTATTTTAAGCCCACCCCCTCCATCTCCCGTGCGCAGCGGACGGTGACCACCGGAGGGAAGGAGACGGAGCTCTCCATCCACGGCCGCCATGACCCCGTGATCGGCGCCCGCGCAGCCGTCGTCGTCGAGGCGATGGCCGCCCTCGTCCTCGCGGACGCGCTCCTCCTCGGGATGGGTGCGAAGCTGGAGAATCTGGAGAAAATATATCGCGAATAAAACTCCGAACCCTACCCTGCCTCACGATCCGCGCGCCGCCGAAGGCAGCACGCGGCCTGTACATCAAGAACCCCCGCACAGCCAAAGTGCGGGGGTTCATCATTTCAAAATCTTACCTTTTCAAACGATACAAACGCTCTCCTCAGACCTCCACGGGACGGACGACCTTGACAGGCTTTTGCACCTCGGCCTCGGCCTTCTTCTCGGAGATGTTGCGAATCGTCTCGGGAGCCTTCTCGATCTTGTGGAAGATCATGCAGTTCGGCTTGTCGAGCTCCTGCGGCCTGCCCTTCATCATCAACGTCTTCCTCTCATAGTCAATCTTGAAGGTAGTGATGGTATTGGAGCCGTTGTTGACGACCGCGAGATGCTGCTGATCCGGGAAGATGGCGATGTCCTTGGGATAGTCGCCGGAAATCGGAAGCGCGAAAACCTTGGTCAGAAGGCCGGTCTCCTGATCGATCACGAAGCAGCCGACCGAATCGTCCCCCGCCGTCGAGCAGAAGACGTATTTGCCATCATAGGAGAGGCGGAGCGAGGAGGCCGCATCGTGCGGGTCACGCGCGTTCGAGAGCGTGGAAACCTCCTGAATCTGCTCGAACATGGGCTTGTCCTTCCACAGGTAATAGTGGTACACGCGGATCGTGTTCGTAATCTGGCAGAGGACATAGGCAAAATTGCCGTCCTTCGAGAAGTGGATACTCCTCGGGGCAACCTCACGGCCCATGCGCAGAATGTCCACCGGGGCCAGCTTCTCGGAAACCGGGTTGATCTTGTAGATAACAATCTGGTCGAGGGCCTCGTCAACCGCGCAGAGGAACTTGTCATCCGGGGTGATACGGACGCAGCAGACATGCGGACGGAAGCAGCGCTCGTTGATCGCGCCCTGCCCGCGGTGGAAAACGCCGTCGAGAAGCCTGCCAAGCTGCCCCTCACGGTGCGTGTGGACTACGGTTACCTTGCCATCATGGTAGCCGGCCACGAAGAGGTATTTGCCGTTGATCGATGTCGACAAATGGCAGCCGCGCATTCCGTCGATATCGATTGCATTGATGGCGGTCAGATCGCCGTCCTCCTCGATGCGGAAGGCTTCCACGCCCTCGTCCGCGATCGTGTAGAGGAACCTTCCGTTGCGGGAGGTGGTAAGATATGAGGAATTGTTAACCGGCACGACCCTGCGGAGGAAGAGCAGGCCTTCCTCCACATCCACGTCGTAGATGTGGATACCTTTGCTGGTCCCGTGGGTGTAGGTGCCAACATACGCTACATAATGTTCATTGGCCATGGCTCTCTCCTTCAAACAAGCCGCGGACAGGCCGCGCGGGTCTATCTGTTTCTATCTCAACAAGCAACTGTCCTTCCTGTATGCCTTCCTTGCTGTCCCATTCCTGCCGCCAACATACATGAATTACAATACTACCTTTATTATACAGCAAACTCTCCCAAATTTCCACATTTTTTGTGCATTATAGCAAAAAAAGATTTTTGAGTCAGGGTTACAGTTCAGGTGACCCGTCGTTTCTGTCATTCTGAGGAGCGCGTCCTTCGGACATCCCAGAATCGAATCGCCTACGGCGATGAGGGATGATGAAAAGCGACGAAGAA
>CADCQU010000246.1 GCA_902803635.1 uncultured Lachnospiraceae bacterium
CTAAATACGACAGCCCCTTCGGGATATACGATGTTTTTGACGGCAAACTGGCCTGTAGCTAACAGCTAACCTCTCACTCCACCACCGGCAGCCCGAAGTCCTTCATGGCGGCCTTCAGGGTTTCCTTGTGGGCGGGTTCGAGCTCGGTCAGCGGGAGGCGCAGGGCGCCGGCCTTGATGCCGATGAATTCGAGGGCGGTCTTGACGGGGATGGGGTTCACCTCGCAGAAGAGCGCGTCGCAGAGCGGGATGGCCTTCAGCTGCAATTTGCGGGAGCCCTCCACGTCGCCGTCGAAGAACATTTGACAAATGTCGTGCGTCTCCTTCGGGGCGACATTTGACAAAACGGAAATGACGCCGAGACCGCCGACGGAAAGAAGCGGGACGATCTCGTTGTCGTTGCCGGAGTAAAGGTCGATGGAATCGCCCGCGAGGGACATCATCTTGATGGTCTGGGCCATGTTGCCGGTCGCGTCCTTCACGCCCACGATGTTCGGGACGTTCTTGCAGAGGTAGGCGGCCGTCTCGGGCTGGATGTTGCAGCCCGTGCGGCTCGGGACGTTGTAGAGGAGAATCGGGAGCTTCACGGCGTTCGCGACGGCGGTGTAGTGGGCGATGAGGCCCTTCTGGGTCGCCTTGTTGTAGTAGGGGGTCACGAGGAGCAGGCCGTCCGCGCCAATCTCCTCGGCCGCCTTCGAGAGCATGACCGCGGTCTCGGTGCAGTTCGAGCCGGTGCCGGCGATGACGGGGACGCGCTTTGCGACGTAATCGACGCAGAAGCGGATGACCTCGATGTGCTCGGCCTCGCTCATGGTGGCGGACTCGCCGGTCGTGCCACAGACAATAATGGCGTCCGTGCCATTTTCAATCTGGAAATCGATGAGGCGGCGGAACTCGTCGTAGTTGACGGAGCCGTCTGCAAAAAACGGAGTAACGATTGCAACACCTGCACCCTTGAAAATAGCCATTTCTTTCTTCCTTTCTATCTCCCGGATCTTCCTTTTGGGGAGATAATGAAAATCAAATGATACGCTGAAACAAAATATCATTTGATTGCTTGACTTTCCTCGGCATTTGCCGTTTGATGGTTAGATTTTTTCGCTTCTTTATAAAATATCAGGTAAAAAGAATCGTGTCAACAGGTGCATTTAAGGAAAGTGTGGTATATAATAAGAAAAAGAGTATAATCAGATGGGAGACGAAGTATTGCGCCGTAAAAGGTGACGATAGGTCTTGTACCTGAAACTGATTTCAGGGGGGAGGAGAAAAATGTTTTGTCCGTATTGCGGGGAAACGATGGAGGCGACGGAGGTGTACTGTCCAAACTGCGGGCAGCGGATTCCTTCGGGCGCGAGTGAGAAGACGGCAGGGGGGTTCGACTACGAGCAGACGGCCCCGCCGGTGAGCGTGGGGCGGTATACGTTTTACGGGGATGATGAGGAGCGGGAGGAGCTGGTTCCCCTCGCGGAGCATGGCCATGCGGCGAAGAAGAGTCCGGTCCTGCCGGTGATCCTGACGATCTGCGCGGTGGTGAGCGCGGCCTGCATTATTCTTCTGGTGGGCCATGCCCTGCAGGCAAATGGCGTTTTACGCCCATCTCTGGAGACGACTTCTTCTGTGACATCGGGGGCGGAGAGTGTTCCGGGGACGGCAGACGTTTCCAAACCGGAGGAGGCGGCAAATGTCGTGACCGCGACGATTTCGACGAAGCGGCCCCAACTTCTTTTGAGCCTCTTCCCGCGCGAGATTGCAAATGCCGAGGCGAGCTCGTCCTTCGGGACGCCGGCCGACGACTTCTACCATGGGCCGGCATTTGCCGTGGACGGGGACGAGTCGACCTCCTGGCAGGAAGGAGTTCCCGGCGGTGGCAAGGGAGAATGGATCACCGTACATTTGACAAAGGAACGGAAGGTGCAGGCACTGGCATTGAAGCTCGGCAACTGGCGGGATGAGGAGGCGTACAAGGCGAACCACCGGCCGCACGTGATGACTTTGAAGGTTGGCGGGCAGGAGTTCCTTCTTAATTTTAAGGATGTGATGAAGGAGCACTATGTCGTCCTCTCGGAGCCGGTGCGGGCGGACAGCCTGACGCTCGTTCTGGAGAAGCGGTACAAGGGAACGGAGACTACCGACAACTGCATCACGGAGATTGCGGTGTATGGGTGAAGTGAGTGGCTTGGGAAAAGGAGAATTATGGATAGGATTGCGGTTTTGATACCCTGCTATAACGAGGCACCGACGATTGCGAAGGTGGTTGCGGATGCCCGGCGGGAGCTGCCGGAGGCGGCGATTTACGTCTACGACAACAATTCGACGGACGGGACGGCGGAGATTGCCCGCGCGGCCGGGGCCATCGTGCGGCACGAGGTGCGGCAGGGCAAGGGAAATGTCATCCGCACCATGTTCCGTGAGATTGACGCCATTTGCTACATTATGATTGACGGGGACGATACTTACCCGCTGGAATACGCACGGCAAATGTGCGAAAAAGTCCTTTTGGAGGGCGCGGACATGGTGGTGGGCGACCGCCTTTCCTCGACGTATTTTACGGAGAACAAGCGGCGGTTCCACAATTTCGGGAACTCGCTGGTGCGCTTCTCCATCAATCGTCTCTTTAAGGGAGACGTGAAGGACATCATGACCGGCTACCGGGCCATGAGCTACCGCTTCGTGAAGACCTTTCCCGTGCTCTCCCGGAATTTCGAGATTGAGACGGAAATGACGATCCACGCGATTGACAAGAACCTGCGGGTGGACAACGTGGTGGTGGAGTACCGTGACCGACAGGAGGGGAGCGAGTCGAAGCTTAACACCTTCAGCGACGGTATGAAGGTGCTCGGGACTATTTTCCGCATGTACCGGAACTACAAGCCGATGCAATTTTTCTCGATCCTCGCGGCCGTGCTGGCCATCATCGCCATCATCTTCTTTATCCCGATCATGGCGGAGTTCATGGCGACGGGTCTCGTGCCGAAGATTCCGACGCTCATTGTGGTCTGCTTCGTGATGCTCGCGGCGGTCCTATGCTTCTTCACCGGCCTCGTCCTCTCGACCCTCGTCCAGCAGGACCGGCAGGGCTTCGAATTCAAGCTGAATCTGGTGGAGAAGGATTTGCGGGAGGAGAGGTGATTATATTAAATCCTTGACGGCAACGGCGTGAGGGTGCATAATAGGATAAGAAGTTCTTCAGGGCAGGGTGCGATTCCCGACCGGCGGTAACAGTCCGCGGCCACCTTCGGGTGAATGAACCGGTGCGATTCCGGTACCGACAGTAGAGTCTGGATGAAAGAAGACGATCCTTCGGCAAAGAAAGCCACAAAATGTGCATTTGCTGTATATGGAAGTCGGACTAACCCCGGAGAATGTTCTCCGGGGTTTTTTATTCACGGAACCGCGTGCTGCCGAAGGCAGCACGCGGCTCGCGAGGAGGGGCAGAGGTTCGGCGAGCGCCTCCCTCTACCCTATTTGGAAATATCCATTTATCGAAAGGAGAAATTTGTCATGGAAAATGGAAGCCAGCAGCAGCAAAAGATGTCAAGGCGGACGCGGAAAATTGCATTTGCCGGAATGTTCGCGGCCATCGCGGCCGTGCTCATGTTTTTGGAATTTCCTCTGCCCTTCACGCCGCCCTTCTATAAGCTGGATTTTTCGGAGATTCCGGTGCTTTTAGGGACGTTTTCGCTGGGTCCCGTGGCCGGCGTGGTAATCGAGTTCCTGAAAATCCTTGTGAAGACCCTCATCAAGGGGACGTCCACGGCCTTTGTCGGGGAGCTGGCAAACTTTATCATCGGCTGCGCATTTGTCCTGCCGGCGGGCCTTATCTACAAGGCCCGGAAGACGCGCAATGGGGCCATCCTCGGGCTTACCGTAGGCGTACTC
>CADCQU010000247.1 GCA_902803635.1 uncultured Lachnospiraceae bacterium
ATGTCCTTCCCGGAGGATGACATGCTGGGGATTGACATCGTGCTGCCCGATATATCATATCTGGAGGAGAATTACAGCAAGGTCAAGGGCTTTGTCATCACGCACGGGCACGAGGATCACATCGGCGCGATCCCGTATGTATTTCGGAAGATCAACGTGCCGATTTACGCGACGCGCCTGACGATGGCCCTCATCGAGAAGAAGCTGGAGGAGCGGGAGATGCTCCACCAGATCAAGCGGAAGGTGGTGAAGCACGGACAGACCGTGACGCTGGGCGATTTCAAGGTGGAGTTCATCCGGACGAACCACTCCATCCAGGACGCTGCGGCCCTCGCCATCTACTGCCCGGGAGGAACCATCGTCCATACCGGCGACTTCAAGGTGGACTACACGCCGGTCTACGGCGACGCCATCGATCTGCAGAGATTTGCCGAGATCGGGCGGAAGGGCGTCCTGGCCCTGATGTGCGACTCGACAAATGCCGAGCGGCCGGGGCATACGATGTCCGAACGCACCGTGGGGACGACATTTGACAGAATTTTCGCGGAAAATGCAGGCTCCCGGCTGATTATAGCGACATTTGCGTCAAATGTGGACCGCGTGCAGCAGATTATCAACACGGCCGCCAAATATGGTCGCAAGGTCTGTCTCGAAGGGCGGTCGATGGTGAACGTGATCGGGACAGCGCTGGAGCTTGGGTACGTGACGGACGTTTCGCGGACGCTGATCTCCACGGACGAGATCGGGAACTACGCGCCGGAGAGGACGGTGCTGGTCACGACGGGCAGCCAGGGCGAATCGATGGCGGCTCTCTCGCGGATGGCGGCCAATTTGCATAAGAAGATCAAGATCAGGCCGGGCGACGTCATTCTCTTCTCCTCGCATCCGATTCCGGGGAATGAGAAGGCGGTGTCCAATGTCATCAACGAGCTCTCGGAGATTGGCGCGAAGGTGCTCTTCGAGGACGCGCACGTCTCCGGGCACGCCTGCCAGGAGGATATCAAGCTTATCTATGCACTTGTGCAGCCGAAATATGCAATCCCGGTACACGGGGAAATGCGGCACCTCAGGGCGCAGGCGGCCCTTGCCGTGGGCATGGGCTTGCCGAAGGAAAATGTCATCATCCTGCATTCGGGGGACGTTCTGGAGCTCTCGGAGGAGAGTGCCGGCATCATCGGCAAGGTGCAGGTGGGTCAGATTCTCGTGGACGGGCTCGGCGTTGGCGACGTGGGCAACATCGTCATCCGCGACCGGCAGCGGCTCGCCGCGGACGGCGTAATCGTGGTGGTGCTCACCCTGGAGGCGCGGACGAACCAGCTTCTGGCCGGGCCGGACATCATCTCGCGCGGCTTCGTCTACGTGCGGGAGGCCGAGGAGCTGATGGCCGAGGCGCAGCGGACCGTGGAGGACGCGGTGGCCTGGTGCCTTGACCGGCATATCAGCGACTGGGGGAAGATCAAGGGAGAAATCAAGGACGCGCTCAGCGCATTTGTCTGGAAGCGGACCATGCGCCGGCCGATGATTCTGCCGATTATTATGGAAGCGTATCTGTAAATGGCTCGTTACAGTTTTGGCGGCTTCCGAAAGAGGAACATATTCCATCAGAATCTCATTAGGTTTTAAAAGATGGACGGGATTCTTCAGTGTTTTTTCGCATCCCGCTTTGCCGAAGGTGATTCGCTTGCTTAATGACCGAAGGACGCACACCTCGAAATGACAGAAACGGAAGGAAAGATTGTATAATTCTTAAGAGATTGTGATACACAGGCAGTGTTCCCTTGAGGAGGTACTTGGAATGGGTAGGATTGAGGATGCCACGGAGGAACTTTTGGTCAGCATTAAGGAGAGCGAGGTGTACCTTCGCTACAGTGAAAGCGAGAAGAAGCTCCGCGAGCGTCCGGGCATCCTGGAGAACCTGGACCGCCTCCGCCGGGACATTTTCCACAGCTATGGCAATTCGGCGCCGGGGGAGTTTTTGGACCGTGCGGACGAGCTGCAGAAGCAGTACATGGAGCTGCAGAAGATTCCAGAGGTCAACGAGTTCCTGGAGGCGGAGGAGGAGCTTTGCAGGAAGATTCGCGAGATTTACATACGGATGGTCCGGGAAATCGTGACGTATATACCGGAGATATGAGTGGTTAGAAGGGGTATTGGCAAATGACAACAACAAAGGATCGGCGGTACAGGACCGCCGTGGGCGGGATCCGGAGTGTGGTGAATCTCCTCCTCTTCATCCTGCTGGTCATTTTTCTGGTGTTTTTGGGGCGGACTGCCTACCACTATGGCTACGCGGTCTTTAACGAGAAGGGGGTCGAGGAGGCTCCCGGCCATGACGTGACCGTGGCTGTCCGCGCGGACATGACAAGTCGCGAGCTGGCGCAGCTTCTGGCCGAGCGCGGCCTGATCGCCGAGATTCCGGTGTTCCTCGTCCAGGAGCGCATCAGCGGGATGCATGACCAGCTCGTTTCGGGAACATACAAGCTGAATACGTCGATGACCCCGACGGAGATCCTGAAGGAGCTGACGGGAAACGCCGAGGGGTAGGATTTGTATTGTAATTAGAAAAAATGGAGGCAGGAGGAAGCTCTTGCCTCTTTCTATATA
>CADCQU010000248.1 GCA_902803635.1 uncultured Lachnospiraceae bacterium
ATGACTATTTTCGATGCAAAGGCATTGTCATTCTGAGCGAAGCGAAGAATCCCGTAAGTTTTTTCGCAAAGTTAACGGGATTCTTCGCTTCGCTCCTCAGAATGACAGAAAACCGGGGAGCTGAATAAGAGTAACTTCTTTACACCAGCGGGTCTCCGTCCTCCTCCTCGGCTTCGAGAGCGGCCAGCTCCTCGTCGGAGGGGCCTTCCACATCACCGAAAAGATCGTCGTCCACCTCATCCATCTCGGGAGCGTTCTCCAGCGGGAAGTCGTCCGTCTCCAGATCGCTCTGCGCGTCCTCCTCCTCATCGAAGCCCTCTTCCTCGTCTTCCGCTTCTTCCGCTTCCGCCTTCGCGCTCTCCTCGGCGGCCTTCTTACGGGCCTCCTCGGCTTCCGCCGCCTCCTTCGCCTTGCGGATCTCGATCCGCTCGTCGGTATCGAGCTTCACGTCGCGGTAACGGCGGAGGCCCGTGCCGGCCGGAATGAGCTGGCCGATGATGACGTTCTCCTTGAGGCCGATTAGAGGATCGATCCTGCCCTTGATGGCCGCGTCCGTCAGGACCTTCGTGGTCTCCTGGAAGGATGCCGCCGACAGGAAGGAATTTGTTGCAAGGGCCGCCTTGGTGATACCAAGAACGATGCGGACGCCTTCCGCCGGCTCCTTGCCCTCGGCGATGAGCTGCTCATTCAAGTCCTCAAAATCCAGGAAATCGACATAGGAACCCGGAAGGAACTCCGTATCCCCCTGCTTTTCCACACGGACCTTCTTGAGCATCTGCCGGACGATGACCTCAATGTGCTTGTCGTTGATTTCCACGCCCTGCAGACGGTAAACCCTCTGCACCTCGCGGAGCAGGTAGTCCTGGACGGCACGGATGCCGCGAATCTTCATAATATCATGCGGGTTGACCGAGCCCTCGGTAATCTCGTCGCCGGCCTCTATGACCTGGCCCTCGGTAACCTTGAGCCTCGACCCGTAGGGAATCAGGTAGGTCTTCTGGTAATCCTTGCTGCCCGGCTCGGCCTGCACGTCGGTGACGATCGCCTCGCGCTTCTTCTTCGTATCGATAATCTGCACGACGCCCGGAATCTCGGAAATGATGGCAAGCCCCTTCGGCTTACGCGCCTCGAAAAGCTCCTCGACACGCGGAAGACCCTGTGTGATGTCGCCGCCGGCCACGCCGCCGGTATGGAAGGTACGCATCGTCAGCTGCGTGCCCGGTTCGCCGATGGACTGCGCCGCGATGATGCCGACCGACTCGCCGACCTGCACCGCCTCGCCGGAGGCCATGTTCGCGCCGTAGCATTTGACGCAGATGCCGAGCTTCGAGCGGCAGGTCAGAATCGTACGAATCTTTACCTTCGTCAGCGGGTTGCCGTTCTCGTCGACGCCCTTCTTCATGACCTGTTCCGCCCTCTTCGGCGTAATCATGTGGTTCCTCTTCACCAGCCTGTTCCCGTTGGCATCGAAAATGTCCTGGGCTGCGAAACGGCCGGTGATGCGCTCCTGGAGCGACTCGATTTCCTCACGGCCGTCGGCAAATTTCTTCACCCACATGCCGGGGATCTCATCGCGGTCCACCGCGCAGTCCATCTCCCGGACGATGAGCTCCTGAGAAACGTCGACCAGACGCCTCGTCAGATATCCCGAGTCGGCGGTACGCAGAGCCGTGTCGGACAGACCCTTGCGGGCGCCGTGTGCGGACATGAAGTACTCCAGAACGTCAAGACCTTCACGGAAATTCGACTTGATGGGGAGCTCGATGGTGTGGCCAGTCGTATCGGCCATCAGGCCGCGCATGCCGGCCAGCTGCTTGATCTGCTTGTCGCTGCCTCGGGCGCCGGAGTCCGCCATCATGAAGATGTTGTTGTATTTGTCAAGACCGCCCAAAAGCTTCTGGGTCAGCACCGAGTCGGTATCCTTCCAGGTGTCGATGACCTCCTGGTACCTCTCCTCCTCGGTCAGGAGGCCGCGGCGGTAGTGGCCGCTGATAAGGTCCACCGTGTCCTGCGCCTCCTTGATGAGCTGCGGCTTTTCCGGTGGCACCGTCATGTCGGAAATCGAAACCGTCATGGCGGAAATCGTCGAATACTTGTAGCCCATCGCCTTGACGAGGTCGAGAACCTCGGCGGTCTTCGTTGCGCCGTGCAGGTTGATGACCTTCCAAAGGATGGCCTTCAGCTGCTTCTTGCCCGTGAGGAAGTCCACCTCCAGATCCAGCGCATGCGCCGGATCCTCGCGGTCGACATAGCCCAGATCCTGCGGGATGACCTCGTTGAAGAGGAAACGCCCCAGGGTGCTGCTGACATTTGCATAAATCGGATGCCCCTCGGCGTCGCGCCCCTTCCGGCGAACCGTGATGCGCGTCTGGAGGGTGATATATTTGTTCTCATAGGCCATGATGGCCTCGGCGACGTTGCAAAAATGCATCCCCTCGCCCTTTGCGCCCGGACGTTCCTGGGTCAGGTAGTAAATGCCAAGAACCATGTCCTGGGACGGCACGGCCACGGGGCCGCCGTCGGAGGGCTTCAAAAGGTTGTTCGGCGAGAGCATGAGGAAACGGCACTCGGCCTGCGCCTCCACGGTCAGCGGAAGGTGGACGGCCATCTGGTCGCCGTCGAAGTCCGCGTTGAAGGCCGTGCAGACCAGCGGATGCAGCTTGATAGCCTTGCCCTCGACCAGAATCGGCTCGAAGGCCTGGATGCCAAGGCGGTGTAGCGTCGGGGCGCGGTTCAGCATGACCGGATGCTCGTTGATGACGTCTTCGAGGACGTCCCAAACCTCCGGCTGCAGCCGCTCCACCATTTTCTTCGCGTTCTTCACGTTGTGCGCGGTGCCGCGGGAGACCAGCTCCTTCATGACGAAGGGCTTGAAAAGCTCGATGGCCATCTCCTTCGGGAGGCCGCACTGGTAAATCTTCAGCTCCGGACCGACGACGATAACGCTTCGGCCGGAGTAGTCGACACGCTTGCCGAGAAGATTCTGGCGGAAGCGGCCGGATTTGCCCTTGAGCATGTCGGAGAGCGACTTCAGGGCGCGGTTGCCGGGACCCGTGACCGCACGGCCGCGGCGGCCGTTGTCAATGAGCGCGTCCACGGCCTCCTGGAGCATGCGCTTCTCGTTGCGGACGATGATTTCCGGCGCACCCTGCTCAAGGAGCTTCTTAAGGCGGTTGTTGCGGTTGATGATCCTCCGATAGAGGTCATTGAGATCCGAGGTCGCAAAACGTCCGCCGTCGAGCTGTACCATCGGGCGGAGATCCGGCGGGATGACCGGAATGACGTTCATAATCATCCACTCCGGGCGGTTCCCGGATTCGCGGAAGGCCTCGACGGCCTCCAGGCGTTTGATAATCCTCGCGCGCTTCTGCCCGCTCGAATCCTTCAGCTCCTCCTTGAGCTCCTCGGACTCCTTCTCAAGGTCGATCTCCTTGAGGAGTTCCTGCAGGGCCTCTGCCCCCATGGCCGCGCGGAAGCCGTAACCGTACTTCTCACGCGCCTCCACGTACTCGTTCTCGGTCATGATCTGCTTCTTGACGATGGCCGGGGCCGCGTCGGCCGGGTCGAGCACGATATAGTTGGCGAAGTACAGGATCTTGTCCAGCATCTTCGGGGAAATATCCAGCATCAGTCCGAGGCGGGACGGGATGCCTTTAAAATACCAGATATGGGAGACCGGCGCCGCCAGCTCGATATGGCCCATGCGCTCGCGGCGAACCGAGGACTTCGTCACCTCGACGCCGCAGCGGTCGCAGACGATGCCCTTGTGGCGAATCTTCTTATATTTTCCGCAGTGGCATTCCCAGTCCTTGGAGGGTCCGAAAATGCGCTCGCAGAAGAGGCCGTCCTTCTCGGGCTTCAAGGTTCGATAGTTGATGGTCTCCGGCTTCTTCACCTCGCCCCGGGACCATTCCCGGATCTTGTCAGGCGAGGCAAGGCCAATCTTGATCGCATCGAAGGTGACCGGCTTGTACTCTTCCTGCTTATTCATCACTTCTGCCATCGTTGCCTCCTAATATGCAAATGCGATAACCCGCGCCAGGGGTTTCCCGCCCCTGACGCGGTGGTTTCTTTTCCGAGATCTTGCCCTTGCTGTTTATTCCTCGAAGTCGTCCCCGCCAAAGAAGTCGTCGTCGTCGAACTCGTCGTCCACGTTCTCGTAGGGATCGTAGTCCTCGAACTCCTCGTCCTCCACGTTGGAGAGCTCCTCGTTCTCATCGAACTCCTGCTGTGTGAAGCCGCTGCGGGCAAATTCCTCGCGGTCCTCCCGGCGGGTGTTCCGCGACTCGCCCTCGATGATCTTCCGGAAATCGGTCTCGCCGTAGTCGATGGTCTCGCGGAGCTGGACCTCGTTGCGCTCCTCGTCGAGGACGCGGACATCGAGGCCGAGCGACTGGAGCTCCTTCAACAGAACCTTGAAGGATTCGGGGATGCCCGGGCTCGGGATGTTGCCACCCTTGATGATGGCCTCGTAGGTCTTGACACGGCCGACCACGTCGTCGGACTTCATGGTCAGGATTTCCTGCAGGGTGTAGGAGGCGCCGTAGGCTTCAAGAGCCCAGACCTCCATCTCGCCGAAGCGCTGGCCGCCGAACTGGGCCTTGCCGCCCAGCGGCTGCTGGGTGACAAGCGAGTACGGTCCGGTCGAGCGTGCGTGGATCTTATCATCCACAAGGTGGTGAAGCTTAAGGTAATGCATGTGGCCGATGGTAACCGGGGAGTCAAAATACTCGCCCGTACGGCCGTCGCGGAGGCGCACCTTCCCGTCGCGGGAGATGGGCACGCCCTTCCAGAGCTCGCGGTGCTCTAAATGCTCGCCGAGGTACTGCATGACCCCCGGATCGAGGGTATCCTCGTACTTCGCCTTGAAGTCCTCCCACTCGCTGTTGACATAGTCGTTGGCAAGCTCCAGGGTATCCTGAATGTCGAGCTCGTTCGCGCCGTCGAAGACCGGCGTCGTGATGTTGAAGCCGAGGGCCTTCGAGGCAAGGCTGAGGTGGATTTCCAGAACCTGCCCGATGTTCATACGGGACGGCACGCCCAGCGGGTTCAGGACAATGTCCAGCGGGCGGCCATTTGGCAGGAAGGGCATATCCTCCACGGGGAGCACCCGGGAGACGACACCCTTGTTGCCGTGGCGGCCGGCCATCTTGTCGCCCACGGAAATCTTCCTCTTCTGGGCGATGTAAATGCGGACGCTCTGGTTGACGCCCGGGGGCAGCTCGTCGCCGTCCACGCGGCTGAAGACCTTGGCATCGACGACGATGCCGTACTCGCCGTGCGGCACCTTGAGGGAGGTGTCGCGGACCTCGCGCTCCTTCTCGCCGAAGATTGCACGGAGCAGGCGCTCCTCCGCCGTCAGCTCGGTCTCGCCCTTCGGCGTGACCTTGCCCACCAGGATGTCGCCGGCACGGACCTCCGCACCGATGCGGATGATGCCGCGGTCGTCGAGATCCTTCAGGGCCTCTTCGCCAAGACCCGGCACATCGCGGGTAATCTCCTCGGGACCCAGCTTGGTGTCGCGGGACTCAATCTCGTACTCCTCGATGTGGATGGACGTGTAGACGTCGTCCTGCACGAGGCGCTCCGAGAGCAGGACCGCGTCCTCGTAGTTGTAACCCTCCCAGGTCATGAAGCCGATGAGCGGGTTCTTGCCGAGGGCCAGCTCGCCCTGCGAGGTGGAGGGGCCGTCGGCGATGACCTGTCCGGCCTCGACGTGCTCGCCCTTGTCCACGATGGGCTTCTGGTTGTAGCAGTTGCTCTGGTTGCTGCGGGCAAACTTTGTGAGCTTATAGGTCTCATTAATCCCGTCGTCGCCGGTCACGATAATCTTCTGCGAATCCACGTAACAGACGGTGCCGGGGGCATTTGCCAGCAGGCAAAGGCCGGAGTCCACCGCCGCCTTCTCCTCCATGCCGGTGCCCACGACCGGGGCATCCGTCGTAAGGAGCGGAACAGCCTGCCTCTGCATGTTCGAGCCCATGAGGGCGCGGTTCGCGTCGTCGTTCTGCAGGAACGGGACGAGGGAGGTCGCCACCGAGAACACCATCTTCGGCGAGACGTCCATATAGTCGAAGAGCGAGCGGTCATAGGCCTGTGTGGCCTCGCGGTAGCGGCCGGACACGTTCTTGTTGATGAAGTGCCCCTCCTCGTCGAGCGGTTCATTTGCCTGCGCGACGTGGTAGTTATCCTCCTCGTCGGCGGTCATGTAGCGAACCTCGTTCGTGACGCGGGGATTCTCGGGATCGGATTTGTCGACGACGCGGTACGGAGCCTCGACAAAGCCGTACTGGTTGATGGTCGCGTAGCAGGCCAGAGAGTTGATAAGGCCGATGTTCGGACCTTCCGGGGTCTCAATCGGGCACATCCGGCCATAGTGCGAGTAGTGGACGTCGCGAACCTCGAAGCCCGCGCGGTCACGCGAAAGACCGCCGGGACCAAGGGCCGAAAGGCGCCGCTTGTGCGTCAGCTCGGAAAGCGGGTTGTTCTGGTCCATGAACTGCGAGAGCTGCGAAGAGCCGAAGAACTCCTTCACCGAGGCGGTCACAGGCTTGATGTTGATCAGCGACTGCGGGGAGACCGATTCGGCATCCTGCGTCGTCATGCGCTCGCGGACCACGCGCTCCAGCCTCGAAAGACCGATGCGATACTGGTTCTGCAGAAGCTCGCCCACCGCACGGATGCGGCGGTTGCCCAGATGGTCGATATCATCGTCGTTGCCGATTCCGTACTCCAAATGCAGCATATAGTTGATGGAGGCGAAAATGTCCTCCTTTGTGATGTGCTTGGGCACGAGCTCATGGGCGCGGCGATTGATGGCCCGGAGAATCTCCTCGCGATCGTCGCCGGACTGGTCCAGGATTTCCCGGAGCACCGGGTAGTACACGAGCTCCGAAATGCCGGCCTTCTCCTTCTCCTCCTCACTGATGGGAACCCAATGCTCCAGCTTCACCATCATCGAAGAAAGGACCTTGACGCTCTTCTCCACCGTCTCGATGAGCGCGAGATTCTCCACCTCCTGTCCCTCGGGACGCTCGGCTTCGACGCGGACGGTGATGTAGACCGCCGGAATCGCGGCATCCTGGATGGCGTCGGCCATCTCCGCCGTCACCGTCTGCCCGGCCTCGCCGAGCACCTCGCCCGTGCGTTCGTCCACGACGTCCTCCGCAAGGACATGGCCGGTAATCCGCTTCGAGAGGAGAAGCTTTTTATTAAACTTATAGCGGCCGACCTTTGCAAGGTCATAGCGACGCGAATCAAAGAACATGCCGGTAATAAGGCTTTCGGCGGAATCGACCGCGAGCGGCTCGCCCGGACGAATCTTCTTGTAAAGCTCCAGCAAGCCTTCCTGGGAATTGGTCGCGGTGTCCTTGGCAAATGTCGCTTCGAGCTTTTTTTCATTGCCGAACATTTCGATGATTTCCTGGTTCGTGCCCACGCCCATCGCACGGATGAGCTGCGTAATCGGCACCTTACGCGTGCGGTCCACACGCACGTAGAAAACATCGTTCGAGTCGGTCTCGTACTCCAGCCACGCGCCGCGGTTCGGAATCACCTGGCTTGCAAAAAGGCGCTTGCCCAATTTGTCGTGGGACATCGTGTAGTAAATGCCCGGCGAGCGGACGAGCTGGCTGACGATGACGCGTTCCGCCCCATTAATAATGAAGGTTCCCGTCGCGGTCATAAGGGGCAAATCGCCCATAAAAATCTCATGTTCCTTGATTTCCCCATTCTCTTTATTCAGGAGGCGTACCATTACCTTCAGTGGGGCCGCGTAGTTCGCGTCACGCTCCTTGCACTCCTCGATGGGGTACTTGGCCTCGCCCCGCTCCAGGCGGTAATCGACAAACTCGAGGCTCAGCTTGTTGCTGTAGTCCTCGATGGGGGAAATGTCATCGAAAATTTCCCGAAGCCCCTTCTCGATGAACCATTCGTAGGATTTCTTCTGGACCTCGATGAGGTTCGGCATGCTCAGGACTTCCCTTCGCCGCTGGTAGCTCATTCGTACAGATCTGCCGGACTTAATAGGACGAATTCTGTTCTTCTCCATTCGACGTTCCACCCCGTAATCTCTTTCATATTTTGCACGGCCGGGCCTTTTCCTTTCGGCAAATGGCCGCCCCTCAAAAAAAGACAACCATTGTTTGAACATTTCAGGCAAATGTAGGCAATTTCAACAAGGCAAATGCCTCTTTTCACCCAAAAAAGCGCATAGGAAAAGACACTAAGCCACAATAGAGCATTCTTTAGGATAACACGTCAAATTCAAGTTGTCAAATGAAAATTTATAGAAATTGTAATATTTTTTGGTTGAATAAGAAAAAACAGGACGCTGCCATGGCAGCGCCCTGTTTTTATTCACAGAGCCGCGAAAGGAAATAAGCTGCCTTTGGCAGCACGCGGCTCGCGAAAGGGCTGGAGGGAGGCGTTCGCCTCCCTCCAGCCGATTACAATCCGGAAAAATGGAATTACTTGAGGGTGACCTTCGCGCCAGCTTCCTCGAGCTTCGCCTTGAGGGCATCCGCCTCTTCCTTGCTGACCTGCTCCTTGACAACCTTCGGAGCGGAGTCGACGAGGTCCTTGGCTTCCTTGAGG
>CADCQU010000249.1 GCA_902803635.1 uncultured Lachnospiraceae bacterium
AAGAAAGGAAAACGATTATGAAGATTCGGATGAAGAAGGCAGCAGCAGTGGCATTGGCGGCGATGATGACGGTGGGGACGGCTTTGCCGGCGGCTCCGGTCTTTGCGGACTACGACTCCGTCATCGATACGGACAGGACGGGAACCGTGACGCTCCACAAGATCATCGAGAACAACGGGAAGAACAAGCAGGCGGACGGGCATACGGACGCTGCCGTTACGAACACCCCGCTCGATAAGATCGAGTTCTCCTACCGCAAGATTGCGGACTGGCTGACGGAGACGGACGATCTGGGGGACAAGAGCACGACGGGGCTCTACTTCACAAACCTCGACCAGGGTATTTTCGGTACGAGCGGCATCGCAGGGAAGGCCGGAATCAATGTCACGGTGGCGCCGACGGTCTTTTCCCATGACGTGGAGACGGGGAGCTCCGAGGATCTTTCCGACGGGACGGCGGATGGCAAGAAGACCTCGGTCGTCTACACCACGAAGGCCATCGAGGATGCCTGGTCGGCCATTCTGGCGGCGCCAGGCGACGGCAGCACCTATACCGGCGAAACGGAGCTGCACAAGTACCTCAAGGACAACGGAACGGCGATGACGAAGACAGATGAGGCCGGAAAGACGACGAAAAGCGGCCTTGCCCTCGGCCTTTATGCCTTCGGAGAGACCGATATCACGGCCCATGACGGCATCGACCCCTCGACAAATGCGGCCTATGTTCTGGAGCAGGGGGAGGTGAACCCGGAGTATCCGATTGTGGAATCCCCGGCAAAGCCGTTCCTCATGTCCTTCCCGATGACAAATGTCTCAGAAGTCACCGAGGGGAACACGACCTACAAGGCGGGGACGGTCTGGGAGTATGACCTGCACGCCTATCCGAAGGACCAGACGACCACGGTGATCAAGCGGATCATCGATCCGGACGAGACGGAGGCCGAGGCCGCGTTCCGCACGAACGAGGACTACCAGATGGGCGAAATCATCAAGCAGGTCATCATTGCCGACGCGCCGGCCCTCCAGAAGGCTTACGAGCTTTTGCCGGCCGAACAGAACGGGACAGCCACGACCCAGCCGGCAGTGACACACAAAACCTACAAGATTACGGATACCATGACCGAAGGCTACCATTTTAAGAGTGTCACGAAGGTCGTCCTCGGCGCCAAACGCGCTCAGGTTCCGACGGAGAACTCTTATTTTGCCGAGGGCTTTGCGGAGCTGACCGAATGCGAATACAAGACGAACGGCGACCCGGTTGCAAACAGCGGAGACTTCTTTGTGACAGGGAAGGACGGGGACCATGCCTTTACCGTGACGATGACTGATAGCGGACTTGCACGGCTCGACGCCCTCACGGTGGACAGCCAGGTGGCCGTCTTCTTCGAGGCGGACCTTGATAGCGCGGCCAAGATCGGCACGGACGACAACTATCTCAAGAAAGGCAACATGAACCTGCCGACGCTCACCTGGCGGAACTCCAACACGCTGGAGAGGAGCGTGGACGGAAACCGGGTGTATGTATACACGTATGAGCTTGATATTACCAAGACCGGCCTGACGGACCTTACCCAGGCGACCTTCATCGTCTCCCGGAAGGAATCCGCCTCCTCCTCGACCCCGCTCTCGTTCGTGAAGGAGAGCGATGGCATCTACCACATTTATGATGCAAATGGCCTCGACCAGAGTCTTGCGGCGGCTATGATTCTCTCTGAGATCCATCCGGATGCTGCCGGCAAATTGCATATCAAGGGTTTTGATTCCAAGACGTATACGTTCAAGGAGACGGCGACCCAGGGCGGTTTTGAGCTTCTGAAAGAAACCTTCGACGTGACCTTCAACGAGGAGACCACCACGAGGGACGGCGAGCTGACTAATGCAGTGCTCTCAGTAGACGGCGCGAGCGACGACCTTGACATCGACAAGGGAGAGGGCGGCAACGGAGGCCTTGTCAAGGTCACCATCGAGAACCACAAGACCGTCACTCTCCGTACCGGCGGCGAGGGCCGTCTTCTGGTGATCGGTGTCGGCACGGCCGGTATTGTCGGTCTGCTGGCCCTGACATTCTTCCGCAGGAAGAGGCAGCTGACCTCCACGGAGGAATAAAGGAAGCTGTTTGCACCTATAGAGGGAATCCGATGCCATTAAATTTGTCCTGTCATCCTGAGCGAAGCGAAGGATCCCGTCAGGAACAGCTACACATTTACGGGATTCTTCGTCGCTTCTCAGAATGACAGAAGCAACGCTTCATTTTATGACACTCGGATGGAATCTGGGAGGAAATATGAAAGAAAAGCTGACAGGCTTTCTTCTATGGCTGGGATTTGTCGCGGTTTCCATCTACCTTGTCTGGCCCTGGTTTCAGGATGCGAGGCTTGGCATCGAGCATGTCACGACGCTCGGAGCTTACCAGGAAAAGGTCGAGGAGCTGGAGGATGCCGAGCTGGAAGCCGCCTGGGAGGCGGCCCGTGCCTACAACGGGAAAATTCAAAAGGCGCAGGAAGAGCATGCCTTTACCTACATGGGCGCGGCCGCCACCGACTCGGAATATGAGGCCCTTCTGAGCCTTTCGGGTGACAACACGATGGGCAGCATCGTCGTTCCGTCGGCGGACATAGATCTTCCCATTGCGCATGGAACGGAAAACAAGTATCTGGACTATGAGGCAGGCCATCTCTACGGAACATCCCTCCCCGTTGGCGGGGAGGGAACCCATGCCGTCATCGCGGGCCACACCGGCCTTCGAAACGCTGACATTTTCACAAACCTGACCCGGGTGCGCGAGGGGGAAATCTTCTACGTGCATGTCCTGAACCGGGACCTCGCCTACCGGGTTACGCGCATCAAGGTCGTCCTCCCGGAGGATGAGGATGCCTACCTGCAGGTCGAAAAAGGGCGGGACTTGGTTACACTCTATACCTGTACACCCTACGGTGTAAATTCCCATAGACTCCTTGTTACGGGGGAACGGGATATGGCAGCAGAACATTTGGCAAATGCCGGCGTCGGTTCTGAGGGGCTTACATTTGTCAGAAAGGACGTACGGGCCATTTGCAAATGCATTGGCTACGGGTCCATCCCGCTCCTCGTCGCTCTTGTGGCCGGTGTCCTGCTATTTCGCAGGAAACGAAATCGACCGTCTCGTACTTTGACAATTGCATAGGGCTTGTAAATGTGATATACTTACCTCCACAAGGAGGTGGACAGGATGGTTGATATGGGACAGACAAATAACGAGTTGACGGTTCAATTGATTGATCTGTACACAATTCTTCAAGAGATTAAAACAGGCTGCAAAGAGGAGAATCCGATTCTCGATTACAAGATCCGCAAGGTGGAGGCGCAGCTCCACAGCATCGGGGTCAATACGGACAACTTAAAACTGTAAAATGGACGCAAGCCCCGGAAAAGAGGGGCTTGCGTTTTCTTTATTCACAGGGCCGCGTAGCGTTGCAGCGATTCATGGGATATGTTACAATAACCTCCGAAAGGAGGTGGCGAGATGGAGGAATTTATGACCGAGAAGGAACAGGCAGCGGTTTTGATGGACCGCTACATCGAGCTGCAGAGAATCAAGAAGGCCGAGGATCGGGAAAAAGAGATTGACTACCAGATCCGGACGACGAAGGCGAAGTTGGAAACGCTTGGTGTCGTGACAGAAACTCTGGATTTGTAAAGCTTTGGATGGAGACGAGATCGAAGCTTCATCTATCTATGGTTGCATGTTTAAATAGGTATGGAAAACGCAAGCCCCGGAAAAGAAGGGCTTGCGTTTTCTTTATTCACAGAGCCGCGAAAGGAATATGGCTGCCTTCGGCGGAATGCGGCTCGCGAGGAGGGATAGAGGTTCGGCGTGTGTCTCCCTCTACCCTATGGGAGGATAAGAGGATGAAAAAAGGAGAGAAGAGGAGAGAGAATGGCCTGGGAAAAGTGGAGATTGGCCGTTTTCTCTTTGACGTGACGATTCTTGTTCTGCTGCTTCTTGGTCAGTTTGGAGTCATGCAGAAGGAGGCGAGGGCGGGGATGGCTTCGGATGCGGGACGGGCGGGGACGCTCGCGGCTTCGTACGGAGATACGGAGAGGGCTGGGTCCATTACAATTTCCTACGAGGATGCGGATGGTTCGCCTGTCGTGGGAGCGGGCTTTACTATCCGACGGATTGGCGAGACGGTGTGGGACGGAAGTTTTCGGAGCCTTCTTCCGGTTTCCGTGGACGCGGAGACGGAGGCGGAGGCTCTTACGGAAATGGCCGGAGCTCTTCCCGCATTGACAATTACAACCGATGCGAACGGAATCGGACGGAGCGAAGGCCTCAGGGAAGGCCTGTATCTTGTGGAGGAGGAAACGCCGGCGGCGGAACATTTTGCATCGACGCCCTTTTTTGTGACGATTCCGATGCAGAAGGAGGATGGCTGGGATTATGAAGTCACGGCGGAGCCGAAGCCCCTTGCCGCGGGAAAACTGATTGTCCGGAAGACAGTCGAGGGAACGGCGGGAGAGAAGGAACGGAGGTTTCGGTTTCGGATTTCCACCGGGGCAGAAGGCGAGTTTCCGCTTGCCTACAGCGATGGCGGGACGGGAACGGCCTTCGATGGCGTCGAAATATCCCTTCGGCACGGGCAGACCGCCACGGTCTCGATGCTCCCTGCGGGCTGTCCCTACGAGGTAGAGGAACTGGATGCCGACAAGGACGGGTACCGGACGACCTGTACTGGAGAGAAAGGAAACATCACAGCGAAGGAAACCGCCGAGGCTGCATTTGTCAATACACGTGGAGGCACGCCCACACCCACGCCGCCCGTGGACACACCCACGCCGACACCCCCCGGCAAACCCACGCCTTCCCTGCCGCCGGGACATCCGCCGCAGACGGGAGACATCTTGAGGAGCGGTGTTTTCGTAGAGCTTTCCTCCATTTCCGTCATCGCGATCGGCCTTGTGCTTTTGTGGAATAAAAGAAGAAGGGAGAGAATCGAAGAGACGCGGAGACGGTAAACTGTAACTCTGGGACAATGGGGCTATATTTTTATTCTATGGCCCCTGATTGAACTGTACTTGTTTTCGTGTTATAATCCCCTCTGAAGGGAGGTGGAAGAATGGAGGAAGAGATGGCAACAAATGCAGAAAACATCGAAAGAATTGTAAATGTCTACACTATGCTTCGTGCGATTAAAGCTGACAATAAGGGAACGGATAATATCACGCTTGACCGCGCCATTGAACGTTATGAGCTTATCCTGGATGCACTCGGCGTGCATACGGCCAAGCTTACGACGTATTAATCAACAGAGAATCGAAGGAGTGTGCGATGAAGAAATCCATGAAGCATTTGACGTTCGGCGCGGCCTTTGCGGCCGCCGCGCTCGGCCTGACCGGCTGCCAGTTCGACCCGTTCTCCAACCATGAGGAGAATGTCTATGGGCCGCCATCTGCGTATGAGAAAGATGCATCCTCCAAGGAGGCTTCTTCGGGAGAGAGCAGCAGCGAGGCGGAGTCGTCCTCGGCCGCGGAGAGCTTTGACCCGTCGAGCAACTACATAGAGGATGTCTACGGCCCGCCGGAGGATTTTGGACCCTTTGACAGCTCGGAGGGGGAGATTGACCTGCCCGAGCCGGACGAATCCTATGATCCGAGCCTGAACATGATTGAGGCCGTCTACGGGCCGCCCGAGTATTTTGGGCTGGAGCCCATCACTTCGGAGGATGGCTCCGATGCTTCGGATGCGTCTTCCGAGCCGGAGGCGAAATCGGATGCCTCCTTCGACTCCGAGGAGAACTTCATGGTGGGCGTCTACGGCCCACCGGAGGACGAGGGACTGCAGAGTGTTGCACCCATCGCGGGCTATGAGCCGGAAGAAAACACCGAACCGCCCGTTTATGGCCCGCCGGAGGACGAGGAGCTTGAGAGCAGCACGCCCATCCCGTTTTACAGCCCGAATAATTTCGAACAGACCGCCTACGGCCCGCCGCCAGATGACGGCCAGTTCCACGGCGTCTACATGGGAGGAAACGGGCAATGAGCGGGATGGAGGCATTTTCGGAGCGGATTGCCGCCGTGAAGAGCTCCCAGCTCGACCAGTTAGCAGCCTATCGGCAGAAGCTTTACAGGGAACCGGTTTTGCGGCAGCTCTTTCTGGAGCTGACGCTGCGTTGCAATGCCCGTTGCTTTCACTGCGGGAGCAGCTGCACGCCGGAGAGCATGGACGGCCTGCCGCTCCCGAAGCTTCTCGAAATTCTGGAGGAGGTACGGGAGAATTTTGATCTGCAGAAGCTCCAGCTCTGCGTGACCGGCGGCGAACCGCTCCTTCGGAAGGACTTCTTCGAGCTCATGGGTTCCGCGCGGCAAATGGGCTACCACTGGGGGATGACCTCGAATGGGACGCTGATTACGAAGGAGGTTGCCCGAAAGCTCAAGGAGACGCAAATGGGCACGATTTCCATCAGCGTGGATGGGCTGGAGGAGACCCACGATGCCCTGCGGGGGATGCCGGGAGGCTACCGCCGAACGATGGAGGGAATCAACAACCTTCTGGAAGTGGGCGGCTTCCATGCAGTGCAGGTTACGACGGTCATCAACCACGCAAATATCGGGCAGCTCGACAGGCTCTACGACATTTTCCGCGACATGGATCTCGATTCGTGGCGTGTCATCGGTCTGGAGCCGATCGGCCGGGCGCGTCTCCGGCCGGATTTGCTGCTGACACCGGAGGACCAGCGGCGGCTCTTTGCCTTCATCCGGGAAAAACGTGAGGAGCGGATGCCTGTCACGTACGGCTGCAGCCATTTTCTGGGTCTGGAGCTTGAGCGCGAGGTACGCAAATGGTACTTCCTCTGCAACGCGGGCATTTATACGGCCAGCATCATGGCAAATGGAGACATCGGAGGGTGCCTTGACATCGAGCGTCGCCCCGAGACCATTTGCGGAAATGTGTACAAGGACCGCTTCACGGATGTCTGGAGAAATGGCTTTTCGGCGTACCGCCAGCCGCTTTCTGACAAATGCGCCACCTGCCGGAACTGCCCGGAGGAGAAATGGTGCGCAGGCGGTGCGCGGCACAGCTGGGACTATGACAACAACTGCCCGCAGATCTGTTTCAAGGGAATCCTGTTCTAAGGAAGGTACGGAGAATACAATATGTCAACAATTACGCAGGTGCGAGATGCACTTTCGAAAGCGTCCCCCGAGGAGCTGAAGGCGATTCTGGAGAGCGGATTTGACTTCCCGTGGAAATTTGAAGGGCAGGACTACGCCGTCCGACGGGCGAAGGACTTGCTTGTGGAGAAAGAGAGCCGGCTTGTGCAGACGGAGTTCTACTGTTATCCGGAAAATGGCGAGAAGGGTCGGCAGAGGAAGGGCGTGATGTTCCGCATCGAGGCGGTCGCGGACGACCTGTCGCACCGGCAAATGTCCTTTTCCGAGGCCGGCAATGTCCATGTCTGGCCGCCATTCAAGGCGGAGATGTATGCGGCCCTCACCGCCGCGCGAGCTGGAAAAATGATCGGCGAAACCGGAGCCAACACGTATTTCCACCACAAGGTGGAAATCTTGACCCCGAAGAAGGAGGTCATCCCGCTGGAGGATTTCGATTTTGATGCCGAGCCGCTCTTCATGCTGGGGCTCTACGGCGGCGACTTCAAGCTTCGGATTGTGGAGAAATAAGCTTGTTGGAGGTAAAAGGTTACTGTTCAGGTAATCCCCTCGAAAACGGCTCTATTGCTTCGTGAAGGGTCTGTCATCCTGAGCGAAGCGAAGGATCCCGTTAGGTTTTTCAAAAAATTGGCGGGATTCTTCGTCGCTTTTCATCATCCCTCATCGCCGAAGGCGATTCGATTCAGGGATGTCCGAAGGATGCGCTCCTCAGAATGACAAAAAACGAGAGTCACCTGAATAACTGTAAAAGGGGAGGGAAGAAATGGAGGCACTCCTGACGACGCTATGCTATCTGGAGCGGGACGGAAAATACCTGATGCTTCTACGAAACAAGAAGAAAAAGGACATTAACAAGGGAAAATGGATTGGCCTTGGCGGGAAATTCGAGCAGGGCGAGAGTCCGGAGGAGTGTGCCATTCGTGAGGTTTTCGAGGAAACAGGCCTCGTGCTCCGCGAGGCGCGGTTCCGGGGGCTTGTTACCTTCATCACGGCCGCTGGCATGGACGAGTACATGTGCCTCTTTACCTCCACGGACTTTTCCGGGGAGGAGCACCCCTGCGACGAGGGCGAGCTTGCCTGGATTCCCAAGGAGGAGATAGGAGACCTCAACCTCTGGGAGGGCGACCGCATTTTCCTCCGTCTCCTTGCGGAGGACGCGCCGTTCTTTTCCCTGAAGCTCTCCTACGACGAGGAGGGGAGACTAACGAAGGCAAGCTTGGACGGACGAGAGCTTGCCCTATGAGGCGGAATGACAAATACTTTATATGAAATACGTTCCTTTTTATGCGTTCAACCGTACAGCTAGAATTTTTTGACAAGCAACTAGATAGAGGGTTACTATTCAGCTGACTCTTGTCAGTTGTCATTCTGAGGAGCGAAGCGACGAAGAATCCCGTCAAATTTGCGAGAAGCCTCACAGGATCCTTCGCTTCGCTCAGGATGACAGGCCGTTCACGAAGCAAAACATCCTTTTTCAATAGGGTACCTGAATAGATAATATGAAGTGACCCCCAGCTTGCAAGCTCGTGGATTTACCCTTATAATTCACAGTGATTCGCAAGCACCATAAATCGGGGA
>CADCQU010000250.1 GCA_902803635.1 uncultured Lachnospiraceae bacterium
ACGCCAAGGTCTCCGAGGACACCGGTGACGGCGGTGACCATGTCAAGGCCCATCAGTTCCTCGCCTAAGTGCAGCGGACGGCCAAAGAGGAAACCAGAGGCATTTGCAAACCAGCCGGCCATGCGCATTTGCCAGAGGGCGCGGCGGAGGGACATCGGGTTGAGGTCACAGGATTCCAGGAACCAGAGGATGCCATCTTGTTTATATTTTTCAATAAAATCCGTCACTTTGTCAAAGCGCGTTCCCACGAGATTCGAGAGGCAGTCGATACAGCCGCCGAGGAGACGACCGGAGAGGGTGAGGTGATCCGTCTCAAGCAGGCTGCATTCAGGGAGCGGGGCGGGAGTTTCCGGGAAGGCAGCAGGTGTATACGTCTTCTCCCCACCACGAGGCCCCTCTCCGTCACGGCTTCGCCGTGCCACCTCCCCCTGGAGGGGGAGGCAAGGGTCGCTACATTTGTCAATGAGGTTTCGACTGGAGGATTCGTAGCTTCTGGAGCAGGCGTTTGTTGGGGAAGATGCTTCCGGGGAGCCTGCATTTGCTGTAGAAGATACGGGCATTTCGGGAGAACAGGAATTTGCCGGCGCAAAGCAGCGGTAGGAGGTCTTCTCGGTTACGTTGTAGGAGGCAAGCGGGTGCTCGGAATCCTTGAGGGATTCACGCTCGAAAAGGGTGTAGCCGCTGAAGGAAAGCTTCTTCCCACGTAGCAGCGAGAGCGCGTCCGTGAGCGCCAGATGCCAGGGCTCCTGCCCGAAGCTTGCCGCGCAGGGGCCGTAGATCGCCGCGGTATCGAGAAGCGTCGCGGCAAGGAAGGTATAGTTTGTGTTGTCGGAGTAGCCGAGATACCACTTCGGTGGGGCCTTCTTGAGCGCGTCCCAGTCGACAAAGGGGAGAATCTCACACATGAGCTCGCCCCCGCCGCAGCTGATGAGGACGTCGCTCTCCGTCGAGAGGAGGCTTTCGGTAAGCTCACGCCCGCAGAGGTCGGCGCGGTTGCTGCGGCCAATCGCGGCATCGACGCGGCAGTTCGGGCCGAGCACGGACTTGTAGCCGAGGTCCGCGAATTTGCGGAGGGCGCTGTCGAAGAGGGTCGCGTAAGGCTCTATTACGCAGCCAAAGGAGGGCGCGAGGAAGCCGATCGTACCATTATCCGGGAGAAATTTACCATATCGCATAAAGTAAACCCTTTCTTTTCCTATATTTGAGCTTGAAATCCAACATGGAAGGTGGGAATCGCAAAAATCATCCAAATCATCCTTCCAAGAAAGCCTTATCCAGGTTCACTGGAAGGATGAAAAAGCGAAAATTGCCTAAATCATCCTTCCGAGCAAGCCTCATTCACTTCCATTGGAAGGATGAAAAGGCGATAATTGCCCAAATCATCCTTCCGAACAAGCCTTGTCTAGGTTCACTGGAAGGATGAAAAAGCGAAAACTGTCCAAATCATCCTTCCGAGCAAGCCTCATTCACTTCCATTGGAAGGATGAAAAGGCGATAATTGTCCAAATCATCCTTCCAGACATGTAATCTATAAAAAGAGTAGGGGAGTGGCCCCTACTCAATAGAAAATGCTTGTCCTTTATTGAACGTCCGCAGCTGCGGTCTCTTCTGCCATCGCCTCGCTTAACGTGATGCGCTCGTTTACGTAGTTCAGGACTTCCTCGGCATCAAGGCCGTGGACCATGGCCGCCTCGGAGACGGATTCCATCGCGGCGGCCGGGCAGTGGACGCAGCCCATCCCGCACTCCATAAGCGCACGGGCCGCGATCGGGTACTGCTGGATGACCTCGCCCATCAGCATGTCCTTGGTCACATACTCTTTGATTTGCATTGCTTTATCCTCCATAGATTTATAATGACGGGAAGGGAGCTTAGGCTGCCTTCTCGTAATCAACAATGGTCAAATGTGTTTGTTTTTCTATTCTAACCCAAAACAACGGTGTGGGCAAGTGGGGAAAAGTGAATATTTGTGAAAAAACTGCTTTCCTTTAACATAGTTATGTGGTAAAGTATTGAAGTGTTTTGTTCGGGAAGTTCCAACATTTGATGCAAATGCGTCCGCTGGGGCGGACATTTGCCAAAGAAGTAAGCCGGGACGAACATTTGCCAAATGCAAACCTTGGCATCGCGGCAGTAACGGAAAGGCTGCGTGACAAGTGTCAGGAAGGCTTATGCAACGGTGTATAAGAAGCGCTGGATGGCCTGGTGGAGGGAACTCTTGGACAGAACACGGGCGACCGGGGTGACCCGGAATCATATTTCCAAATGCAGGGGGAAATCCAATGTTTAACGCAGAAGTTGTTGTATTTATCATCTACCTGGTCTTCATGCTGGGGATTGGCGTGTTCTTCTTTATCAAGGACCGCAACGGCGGCGAGAAGACCTACTTCCTCGGCGACCGCCAGATGGGCCCGTGGGTGGCGGCCCTCTCCGCGGGCGCGTCCGACATGAGCGCGTGGGTTCTCATGGGCCTGCCGACCTCGATTTATGCGTTCGGCCTTGGCCAGGTGTGGATCGCCATCGGCCTTGGCCTCGGCTACACGCTGAGCTGGCTGTTCATGGCGCCGCGTCTCCGCAAATTCTCGATTCGCGCAAATGACTCGATCACGGTGCCGCAGTACCTGACCAACCGCTTCCTCTCGAAGTCGAAGGCCCTCCAGATTATTTGCGCGGTCGTCTTCTTCGTCGCCTACACGGTCTACGCGGCCTCCAGCGTAAAGGCCTGCGGAACCCTGTTCCACACGGTCATCGGCATCGACCCGATGGTAGCCATGTACATCGCCGCCGCCATCATCATCGGCTACACCTTCCTCGGCGGTTTCTCGGCGGTCTGCTGGACGGACTTCTTCCAGGGACTGCTCATCCTTGGCGCGATGCTTGCGGCCCCGATTTTTGCCGCGACCATGATCAACTACCAGGCCGTCCCGGCCATGCCGGACGGCTACTGGAACCTCTTCACAAGCTGGCAGGACATCCTGTCCGGCCTTGCCTGGGGTCTTGGCTATTTCGGCATGCCGCACATCATCATCCGCTTCATGTCGCTCCGCTCGGACAAGGAGCTGAAGAAGTCCGCGAAGATCGGCATCGCCTGGACGCTTCTCATCCTCATCTTTGCCGCTCTCATCGGTATCTTTGGCCGTATGTTCCTCGGCTACGACGCGGCCGTCGAGGCGGACTCGCTGGTCTTCATCAGCATGGTCCGCAAGATCTTCCCGGCCATCGTCTCCGGTATTCTGCTCTCCGCCGTCCTTGCGGCCTCGATGAGCACCGCCGACAGCCAGCTCCTCGCCGCCTCCTCGTCCTTTGCGAGTGACGTCTATAAGCCGGTCATCCGCAAGGACAAGGCCAGCGACAAGGAAATCCTCTGGGTTGGCCGTTTCACGGTTCTTGCCGTGGCCATCCTTGCCCTTCTGATCGCGGCAAATCCGGGCTCCGGCTCGATCATGTCACTGGTGTCAAATGCCTGGGGCGTTTTCGGTGCGGCCTTCGGCCCGGTCATCCTGCTCAGCCTTTTCTGGAAGCGCCTCAATTTCGCCGGGGCCGTGGCAGGCATCCTTGTCGGCGCGGGCGTGGACATCGCGTGGATGCTGCTCCTTCCGAAGCTTGGGCTCTACGAGCTCCTTCCCGGCTTCGTGGCCGGCCTTCTTGCAACCCTCATCGTCACCAAGTGCACCAAGGCACCCGGCAAGGACGTCGAGAGGCTATTTGACGAGGCTTCCCGCATGAAGGATTGACAAATAAAAACTGCATGATACTGCAAAAGGCTCCCATCCGCTACGGGTGGGGGCCTTTTACAAATGGTATTTGTTTCGTCATTTCCAACAAAGAAATCATTGCATGATGGTTTTGAATTGATGTATAATGGAAGAAGCAGGTTGGGTCGCTGAGGGCTGCGGGATGCAGGCATTTGCCGACCCTGCCATCGAAAATCTTAATATATTAATTAAAGGAGGCACCAGTTTATGAGGAGTAGGGAATTTGCAAGAAGGGTCCTTTGGGGAGCCTTGTTTGCGCTGGCTTTGGCGGCAGGCCTTCTGCTTAGCGGCGGAAAGGTATACGCGGCGACGGCGGTTACCGAGGATACTACCGAGCTTACCGAGGGTGAGTATGAGTTGACCGAGGACGTTACCGTGAAACAGATGATTGAGATGAAGAGCGGCACGGTCACGCTGAATCTGAAAGGGCATACGCTTAGCATGGCCGAAATGAACAATAATAACAAGCGTAAAGGTTCCGTCATCTATGTCTCTGGCGGCAAGCTCACCATAAATGGCGGCGGCACCGGCGACAACAGGGGGAAAATTGCCGGGGGATTTGGTAACAATTACATTCATGAGGACGACGATGATGATGATGAAGATAAGGATAAGAAGCGCGGCGGCGGGCTTGCCATTTCCGCGGCGGAGGTGGTGCTCAACCACGTCGAAATCTCCGGAAATACGGCTAATTATGGCGGCGGCATCTATATGTGCAATGACTCGAAACTGACTATGGAAGACTGCCTCATTACTAAGAATACGATTCAGAATTTTGATTATAAGTATTGTGATGGTGCTGCCATTTACAACGATGGCGGAAGCATCACGATGCATGACGGTGCGGTTACGTTAAATGAAGCGGTAAAGTCTGGCGGCTGGGGCGGTGTCTATTATGCGGAAACTTCGAAAGACTTTACCGTTTCAGGAAATGCGCGTGTTTTTATGAACTATGGATTGAATGGTAAAAAAGAGAAAATCTATAACAATTTTTTATTGGGACCTGGAAACTATGCCGGCACAACGAGAGTAAATCTTATCAAAATTGATGAGGAGATTGGGCTTGGGGATGATGCCGGATTCGGCGTGTACATGAAAACGCCAGGAGTTTTCACGGAAAAGGATTGTGTGACGCAACCTTCTGACATGGCGAAGTTTTACAGTGATATGGAGGATTACGTTGTCATCCGCAATGCGGATGCCGCCCTCGAACTAAAAAAACGTTCGGATGTGGAAACAGACTATTACTCTGTTGCGTCGGATGACTCCGAGTATGACCGGGAAGGCCATGGCATTACCGTAACGCTTGCGGACGGTGTAGAGGGAAATATTTATTATCGTGCTTTTGAAGACGAAACGATGTCAACGGAAGCCCCCGAATTTGTGGACGCTGGTGAGCATGTCGTATTTTTCGAGATTGTTCCGTCGACGGCCGGTTATCCGTGGATAATGGATTCGGCCATTGTCACAATCACGAAGAGGGATTTTGCGAAGACGCATATTACCGTGGAAGATGTCGCTTATGATGGCGAGGCGCATACGCCGGTCTACTCTGTCAAGGACTTTGAGGAGAAATATGGCGAGGACGAACAGGAGCTGGCGGAGGTTGACCCGTCGGAATACACGGTGTCCTATCTGAAGGTGGATGATCAGGGAAAGAAGGAGGAGGTAGCTCCGGAAGAACTCTCGCAGCCTGGGAAGTACTTGATGGTCTTCACCGCTACGGAAAAGAATTACACCTCGCTCAAGGAAGAGGGCTCCGAGACCCCCGAGAGTGAAGAGGTCCCATTTGAAGTGAAGGCGCTCGCCCCCGAATTCATGTCCCACGATTTGACACTGGGAGGTTCCATCGGCGTGAACTTCTTCCTGAATATCCCGGAAGCCGACTATCTTGACTATTCAGACAGCTGCATGACGTTCACGGTGGAGAATGACGATGATGATTCGAGAATAATCGAATTTGACCCGGATACCACCCCGATGAACCGGGCTGGAACGTATTATAAGTTTACCTGCTACGTGAATTCCGTACAGATGGCCGATATGATCACGGCTACCTTCAATTACAAATTTGAAGGGGAAGCGTTGGAAATCACCGATGAATATTCGGTCAAGGAGTATGTGGAGCAGGTAGAAGCAATGGGGAAGGAAGAGTATCCGCAGAAGGCGCGGGAACTCGTGATGGCTCTGGCTGCTTACGGGCATTTTGCGCAGCAGTACCTCGCCCCGCTTCGCGGCTGGACAATCGGTACGGACCATGAGGATATGGACGCAGGCGATACAAAGCCGTATGATGAGGATTCCGTCCTGAAAGCGCATGAGGCTGTCGCCTCCAAGGGTGTCACGATCAAGCGCAGCAGCCGGATTGAAAAGGTGACGTTCTCCCTGTATCTTGACACGGATACGGCGATTTACCTGTACTTCAAACCGATCAGCTCGTACAAGGGTTCTGCAAAGGCGACTGTGAACGGTACTTCTGTTCCGGTCTACAAAATGAGCGACGGTCGCTTCCGCGTGGAGGTCAAGGATATCGGTGCCCACAACCTTGGAAAGAATTACAAGGTCGAGCTGAAGACCGGCAACACTTCGACGATCGTGAACATTTCCGTACTGTCCTACGTGAAGGCAATTCTGGATTCCTCGAAGGACGAGAATGAGATCAATCTCGCGATGGCTATCTATTATTATTACCTGAAGGCCAAGGCTCTCGTGGGCTGAGGGGTTTAGTGAGCTTGCTTCCAGGACAGGAGTAAGAACTCCAGGCGAAAGGACTGCGAAAAGATTCTTCATAGGGCTGTGAGGCAAATGTTCGACTCCGGCGTTTGAACGCAGCCTTGCTTGTAAAAAGAAAATGCGGCTTGTCATTTCCGAGACAGCTCGGATGACAAGCCGTTTTATTATCATTCATCGAGGTTTTTTCCATTATTGTCATAAATCCATTTTTTTGCTATAATCTTTGCATATGTTTGGAAAACACGTATCGACGTACGCAGGTGCGGATGCTTGCTTTCGGAAAGGAGCGTAAATGGCAAAGGACAAAAAGAAGGAAGAGGAAATCGTAATCCAGCCACGGCGGATTGACGGCATCCTCGACGACGTATATAAAGACTTTTTCGGAGGCGGTCAGCGTCCGGACAACTATGACTGGCTGGGCGGCGGTGTCCCGTGCGTGGATTTGCCGGATCCTTCCGAGGGGAAGACAGGCAAGGAGCCAAAGGTAAAAAAGGCGTCCACAGCAAAGGAAAGCACGCCGAAGGCTCCGGATCTCTCGGAACTCGACGCGCTCTTCAAGCGGGCTTCCATGCAGAAC
>CADCQU010000251.1 GCA_902803635.1 uncultured Lachnospiraceae bacterium
CGAGCGGATTTCGAATGTCGGTAGGATTGCGAGAGTGCGAAAGCACGAAGCAATCCGTGAATCGGGTGTTTTGACACCCGAACCATATTTCCAAAAGATAATTGAGGATAACATCATGCAAGAAAATACTTCTACCCCCTCGCGCCGCCGCACGGCCCGCGAGATTATCGAGAGCTACGACGGCCCGAAGCTCCGCATCATGGAAGTCTGCGGCACCCACACCCATGAAATCTTCCGTCTCGGCATCCGCGGCCTCCTTCCACCATCCATCGAGCTCATTTCCGGCCCCGGCTGTCCGGTCTGCGTGACCCCGGTCAGCTTCGTGGACGAGGCCATTTACCTCGCCCTTGAGAAAAATGCCATCGTTTGCACCTTCGGCGACCTCATCCGCGTCCCCGGTACGAAAATGAGCCTCGCCGGCGCCCGCGCGGAGGGCGCGAAGGTCCGCATCGTCTACGCTCCCGGCGACGCCGTGGACGTGGCGAAGCAGAACCCGGATGCCGAGGTCGTCTTCCTCTCGGTGGGCTTCGAGACGACGACGCCCGCCACCTGCCTTGCGGTGAAACGCGCCCGCGACGAGGGCGTGACAAATTTCTCCGTCCTCACGGCCAACAAGACCATGCCAAATGCCTACAAGGCCCTCACGGGGAGCGCCGACGCCTTCCTCTACCCCGGGCACGTGAACGCCATCACCGGGGAGGACGAGTGCCGGCGGCTTTCCGAGGAAAATGGCATTTCCGGCGTGATCGCGGGCTTTACCGCGAAGGAGCTTTTAACGGCCCTCGCCGTCATCATTGAGAAATCCAAAGAGGGCAAGCCTTTCTTTGTCAACTGCTACCCCCGTGTCGTCCGCCCGGAGGGAAATCCTGCCGGGCTTCGCGAGATCGCGGAGGTTATGGAGCCCTGCGACTCCGAGTGGCGGGGCCTTGGCATCATTCCCATGTCCGGCCAGAAGCTCCGCGAGGAATTTGCCGCCTACGACGCCCGCCTGCACTTTAACATGCCCAAAATCGAGGGCCATCCGAACCCGGCCTGCCGCTGCGGCGAGGTTTTGCAGGGCAAATGCCGCCCCTCCGACTGCAAGGTTTTCGGCAAGGGCTGCACTCCCGAGCATCCCATCGGTGCCTGCATGGTCTCCAGCGAAGGCGCCTGCGCAGCGTACTATCAATATGGGATGCAGGATCTCAATTAAAAGGAGGAAAAAATGTCCGAGAAAAAAGTAACCCTCGCCCACGGCGCCGGCGGGCGCCAGACGAGCGAGCTTATCCACAGTGTCTTCCAGAAGCATTTCGCAAATCCATACTTCACGGCGGACGACGCGGCCACGCTCACACTCCCCGGCAGCAAAATTGCCATGACCACCGATGGCTTCATCGTCTCGCCCTACCGCTTCCCGGGCGGCAACATCGGGAAGCTCTCCATCTGCGGCACGGTCAACGACCTCGCCTGCATGGGAGCGAAGCCCCTCTACATGACCTGTTCCTTCATCATTGAGGAAGGCTTCCCGCTCGACGAGCTCGAAGAGATTGCCGCCGCGATGGAAAAGACCGCAAAGGAAGCCGGCGTATGCATCGTCGCCGGGGACACCAAGGTCGCCGGCAAGGGTCAGGCCGACCACGTTTTCATCACCACCACCGGCGTCGGCGCCCTCACCGAGGGTGTCTCCCTCTCCGGCGCATTTGCGAAGCCCGGCGACAAGGTCATCGTAACCGGCGATGTCGGCCGCCACGGCTGCACCATTTTGCTCGCCCGCGAAGAGCTCGGGATTGATGCCGAGGTCACGAGCGACTGCGCTCCCCTCTGGGGCCTCGTCGAGGCCATGCTCGCCAAGACCCACGACATCCACGTCCTCCGCGACGCGACCCGCGGCGGCGTCGGCACGGTTCTCTACGAAATCGCCGCCCAGAGCAGTGTCGGCGTGGAAATTTCCCAGGCGGATGTCCCGGTGGATCCGGCCGTTCGCGGTGTCTGCGGCCTCCTCGGTCTCGACCCTCTCTATCTGGCAAATGAAGGCACGATGGTGGTCGTGGCCCCGCCCGCCGAGGCCGAAATGCTCCTCGACGTCCTCCACGCCCAGCCCTACGGAAAAAATGCCGCCCTCATCGGAGAGATTACCTCGGCAAATGTCGGCAAGGTCGTCATGGCGACCGAGATTGGCACCCGCACCCTCCTCCCCCAGCCCGGCGGAGAGCTCCTGCCGCGGATCTGCTAATTTGCCAGAAATCCCTTGGCTCCCCCTCAATGGGAAAAGACACAGTCATACGCAGAAGCAACGCGGACGTTCCTCTTGCCTCCCCCTCAGGGGGAGGTGGCACGGCGAAGCCGTGACGGAGAGGGGTCGCCGCTCCTCATACAGCGAACATCCCCTTCCCATTCCGTAATTACTGAAAGTCTGCCCCCTCTCAGTCGGCTTCGCCGACAGCTCCCCCTAAGGGGGAGCCAAGTGTGACGGAGAGGGGCAAAATGTAACGACACGAATCATCCATAGGAGAAAACCACACATGAAAACCAGCGAGCAGCTGAGGGATATGCTTCAGGACATCGACCATCGTCCCTACCCGCAGTACAAATCCCTGAAAGGCGAATACCGCTTTCCGGGCTATCTTTTAAGTATCGACCACGTCCAGGGCGACCCCTTCGCCGCGCCCTCGCATCTGTCCATCCGCATGGAGCACGGCATTTGCCGATTCCCGAAGGAATACTACGAAAAGGAGCCGGCGCGGACGGCTCTCGCGGACTACCTGCTTCGACAGTTCCACGAGAAAATCCGCCAGTTTTCGTTCCGTGCGCAGGGCTCGGGCAAGAGCGGCCTCATTTCCGTGAGCGCCTGCGGGCAGGAAATTCTAAAGCGAAGCGCCCTGGAAATCACGGACCGCGAAATCATCGTCCGTTTCCACGTGGGCTTCCCGGCAAATGGCCGGACCATCAATGCGCGGGAGCTGGATAAAATCCTCTTCACCTACCTCCCCCAGGCCGCGCCGGGCGCGCTCCTCTACAAGAACCAGGACGCGAAAAAGCTGGAGCGCCAAATCTTCCTCATGGAAGACCAGGCATTTCTCCGCGAGTACCTTGCCCAAAACGGCCTCGCCGCATTTGTCGCGGACGGTTCCATTTTGCCCCGGGAAAGCGGCATTTCCGACCGCCCGATGAAGGGGGCCATCCCCTTCCAAGCCCCCGACTCGCTCCGCATTTGCCTGAACCTGCCGCACCGGGGGGAAATTTCCGGGATGGGCATCAAAGCCGGCATCACGCTCATCGTGGGCGGCGGCTACCACGGCAAATCCACGCTCCTGGAAGCCCTGCAGATGGGCATCTACCCGCACATTGCCGGGGACGGGCGCGAGTACGTCGTGACCGACCCGACCGCCATGAAGCTCCGCGCCGAGGACGGGCGTTTTGTGAAGGACGTGGATGTCTCGCTCTTCATCGGCAGCCTCCCCAACGGGAAGGACACGAAGAATTTCACCACGGAGGACGCGAGCGGCAGTACCTCGCAGGCCGCCGGCCTCATCGAGGCCATCGAGGCGGGCAGCCATCTGTTCCTCATCGACGAGGACACCTCCGCCACGAACTTCATGGTCCGCGATGCCCTGATGCAGAAGGTCGTCGCGCGGGAGAAGGAGCCCATCACCCCCTTCCTGGAGCGAGCCGTAGATTTGTATACAAATGCCGGCATCTCCACGATTCTGGTGGCCGGCAGCTCCGGCGCGTTCTTCCATATCGCGGATACAATCATCCAAATGGACAACTACAGGCCGGTGGACATCACTTCGAAGGCCAAGGAGCTGGCCAGGGACTTCCCGCTGAGCGGGACGCAGCCCTCCGCCTTTGTCCTCCCGAAAAACCGCCGCGTCATGACCAAGGACGGGGCCGTCCACATTCGCCGGGACTACTACGGCAATTCGACCGGCCGGCCCGAGCCGCTGAAAATCCGGACAAATGGGACGGACGGCTTTTCCATCGGCCGGCAGGATGTCGATCTCCGCTACGTGGAACAGATCACCGACAAGGAACAAATGGAGACGCTCGCGCAGTGCCTCAAGACCACCGTGGAGAAGCTCGTGGACGGAAAGCGCACCGTGAAGGACTGCGCGGATTTCCTCTGCAGGCTCCTTGCTGAAAAAGGCTTCGCTTCCATTTCCGAATACGGAACCACCTTCGCCGGCCTCGCCCTCCCGCGCCCCCAGGAAATCGCCTGCTGCCTCAACCGGTACCGCAGGCCGTAAAGCCTCCCGTAGACAGCAATACACTAAAAAATCCATTTTAAATGGATTTTTGCTTTAAAAAGTCGCATCACTTACACCCAAACCATACGCTTTTCTCCACTAATTCTATAAACTTAATCTAGAAAATGTACCAGCCTGACAAGGGCAAGTTGGCAAATGTTTTAGACGGGGTTTATGGAAAACGGATGTGCGACGAAAAGTGAAAAGAGCCGTTCTGCGGTACTTTCGGAGAACATCCGAAGGTTTCTTTCGTTGAACAAAATGACCCAGAAAATGGCTGCCGACCTTGCCGGGATTCGCACCACCACCCTCAACAGTTGGATTTTAGGGGTTTCCTACCCCCGGGAGGACAACCTCCGAAAGCTCGCCGACGTCTTCCACGTGGACATCGTGGATCTCACCGGGGACGTCGAGGCGGCCGACGAGCGCCGCCGCTACCTGACCATCGGCGCCTCCGACATGCTCAGCAGTTACAATACCGATAAATACTTCCAGCGCTGGTGCGAGCTCGGCCTCCGCCTCCGCCGTGAAAACCGCCTTCGCGCCTATGTACAGAAGCTGGAAGAGAAATTGATGGACTGATATCGAACAAAAAGCCCCCCGCAGGATTCGCATCCTGCGGGGGGCTTCTTGAAGTTTTAAAAATTTCTACCTGTACGGTTGAACGCATGAAAGATGTGCACCCTTCATACGAAAGGCTTGTCATTCTGAGGTGCGTTGCACCGAAGAATCCCGTCAGCAGCAGCGAAAATCGAATGTGAATGGGGCGCAGGTGTATTGAGTCCCCATGTGCACTGTATTTCAAACAATCCCCGCGCACCAAGTGCGCGGGGATCGTTATCTCCTAAACCAACGGCAACTCGCTTTACTTAAAGCGGACCCTGTCGTTCTGGTAGTAGGTGTGCAGCAGCTCATGCGCCTTGTGCGAGTTCGGCTCGCCGAGATACTGGGCATAGAGCTCCTTGATCTGCGGGTTGTTGTGGGACTGGCGATAGGTCTGGCGCTCGTCCTCGGAATAGAGGGCCGCAGACCTCTTGGCCTTGTAGGTGTCGATGATGTCGAGATCCTCGTCCGGGAGAAGCGCGGGCTTCACATAGGACTGTCCACCGCCGGCGATGCAGCCGCCCGGGCAGCACATGAACTCGATGAAGGTGTACGGGCTCTTGCCGGCACGGATGTCGTCAAGGAGCGGCTTCGCATTGACCATGCCGCTGGCCACGGCGATCTTAATCTCCTGGCCGCCGATTGTGAGGGTAGCTTCCTTGAGACCGGCAAGACCGCGGACTTCGTTGAAGTTGATCGGGCCGTACTCCTTGCCTTCCAAGGCAAAGTAAGCGGTACGAAGGGCAGCTTCCATAACGCCGCCGGTAACGCCGAAGATGACGCCCGCGCCGGTATAGAGGCCCATGATGTCCTGATCGAAGTCCTCATCCGGGAGCTTCTTGAAGTTGATACCGCTCCGCTTAATGAGGTCGCCAAGCTCGCGGGTGGTAAGGACGCAGTCAACATCCGGAAGACCGTCCTTATTGGCAAGGGCCGGACGCTCCTTCTCAAACTTCTTTGCCGTACAGGGCATGATGGAGACCACGAAGATGTCCTTCGGGTCAAGACCCTTCTGCTCGGCATAGAAGCTCTTGATGATCGCACCCTGCATCTCGTGCGGAGACTTGCAGGAGGACAGATGATCAAGGATGTCTCCATAATAATACTCGGCATAGTTGACCCAGCCCGGCGAGCAGGAGGTGATCATCGGAAGGACGCCGCCGTTCTTGACACGGCCGAGCAGTTCGTAAGCTTCCTCCATGATGGTCAGGTCAGCGCCGAAGTTGGTGTCATAGACCTTGTCAAAGCCAAGGCGGCGGAGGGCGGCAACCATCTTGCCGGTCACCGGAGTGCCGATCGGCATGCCAAATTCCTCGCCAAGGGAGGCGCGGACGGCCGGGGCGGTCTGCACGACGACGTGCTTGCCGGCTGCCATCGCTTCGTCGATCTTCCAAATCTCGGATTTCTCCATAAGGGCGCCGGTCGGGCAGACCGTGACGCACTGGCCGCAGAGGAGGCAGGGGCTGTCCGCGAAGGACTTGTTGCCGGCCGGGCCAACGATCGTGGAGAAGCCGCGGTTCTCGAAGCCGAGAACGCCAAGGCCATGGGCCGCTTTGCAGCGGGCCACGCAGCGGCCGCAGAGGATGCACTTCGAGGTGTCGCGGATGATGGACGGGGTGACCTCGTCGTAGGTCGTCGGGGTCTTTTCGCCTTCAAATGCGCCCTCACGCGCACCGACAAGGCGGGCGACGTTGAGGAGTTCGCAATTGTTGTTCTTCCTGCACTGCTGGCAGTTCTTGTTGTGGTTGGAGAGCAGAAGCTCCACGGAGGTCCGGCGGGCCTTGATGGCCTTCGGGGAGGAGATGGTGATCTCCATGCCCGGAGCTACCGGATATACGCAGGAGGCCACGAGGCCCCTGGTCCCGGTCGCCTCAACGAGGCAGACACGGCAGGAACCCAGCGAGCACTCGCCATGGTTAAACGTGCAAAGCGACGGAATGTCATACCCGCACTGCCTTGCGGCTTCCAGAATGGTCAGACCCTCTTCTACCTGATAGGGCTGGCCTTCAATCTTTATATCAATGAGTCCCATAACCTTACCTCCCAATCATTCCTTGATGATGGCCTTGAACTTGCAGGAAGACATGCACATGCCGCACTTGATGCAGACCTGCGGGTCGATCTCGTAGGCGGGCTTCTTCTTGCCAGGAGCCGTGTAGTCGGTCACATGGATCGCGTTCACCGGGCACTGACGTGCGCAGGCGCCGCAGCCGAAGCACTTGTCCTTGATGATCTTGTACTGCATCAGGTTCTTGCAAATGCCGGCCGGGCACTTCTTGTCCACGATGTGGGCGATGTACTCGTCCTTGAAGTGGGTCATGGTGGAGACGATCGGGTTGGCAGCCGTCTGACCCAGAGCGCAGAGGGAGTTGTTCTTCGAAGCCTCGGCGAGGGTTTCAAGCTCGTCGAAGTCTTCCATCGTTCCCTTGCCGTCGCAGATCCTGGTCAGGATCTCCAGCATCCTCTTGGTACCGATACGGCAGGGCGAGCATTTGCCGCAGGACTCATCGCAAATGAATTCCATGTAGAACTTCGCGATGTTGACCATGCAGTTGTCCTCGTCCATGACGATCGCGCCGCCGGAGCCCATCATGGAGCCCTTCGCAACGAGGTTGTCGAAGTCGATCGGCTCATCAAGGAATTCCTTGGTAAGGCAGCCGCCGGACGGTCCGCCGGTCTGGATAGCCTTGAATTCACGGTTGCCCGGGATGCCGCCGCCGATATCGTAAACGAGCTCGCGGAGGGTGGTGCCCATCGGGACTTCCACGAGGCCGACGTTGTTGACCTTGCCGCCGAGAGCGAACACCTTCGTGCCCTTGGAGCGCTCGGTTCCGACGCTGGCGAACTGATCCGCGCCCTCACGAAGGATGAACGGGATGCATGCCAGGGTCTCGACGTTGTTGATGACGGTCGGCTGTCCCCACAGTCCCTTGACTGCCGGGAAAGGCGGTCGGGGCCTGGGCATACCGCGCTTACCCTCG
>CADCQU010000252.1 GCA_902803635.1 uncultured Lachnospiraceae bacterium
CCTCCGCCGCTGCCAGCTCCGCCAGGCCGCCATGCTCCTTACGTGCAGCTCGCTGTGCGTTTCCGAGATTGCCGAGACCGTAGGCATCCCGGAGTGCGCCTACTTCGTGCGGCTCTTTAAGAAGGAATTCGGAGAAACCCCCGGATTGTTCCGCAAGAACACATACTGGGGGAGGCGGAAGACGGAGGAGGAGTAGACTACGAAGGCTGGAAAGATCGCCGCTCCACCTGCCGCTCCCTCAGGGGAGAAAAGTAACCTGAAAGCTTTTCTGGCACGGCAGAAATCAGCCGCAATGCCTGGTTATGAGGGTTTGTGGCTGACTGGAAGCTTTCCTGCCGCAGCAGAAATCAGCCGCAATGCCTAGTTATGAGGGTTTGTGGCTGACTGGAAGCTTTCCTGACACTGCAGAAATCAGCCGCAATGCCTGGTTATGAGGGTTTGTGGCTGACTGGAAGCTTCCCTGGCACGGCAGAAATCAGCCGCAATGCCTGGTTATGAGGGTTTGTGGCTGACTGAAAGCTTTCCTGCCACTGCAGAAATCAGCCGCAATGCCTGATTTTTGGAGTTTTGAGCTTAAGGCAAGAAGGTGAGTAACGAAGGGGATCTGAGCGGTAATGGCGGACAAATTACTTTCGCACCTCTTGCAAAGTTGGTAATGACATTTCTCTTCATATGTGGTAGGATAGCGGAAACTAAGAAAACGAGGAAGAGAAATGCAGGATAATAACGAAAAGGGATTTGAAGAGACACTTATGTTTACGGAGACTTCAGTAGAGACGACCGCGAAGGCTTCAGGAGAGACGGCTGCGGAAGAATCGGAAGAGGCGGCTGCGAAGGCTTCAGGAGAGACGGCTGCGGAAGAATCGGAAGAGGCGGCTGCGGAGGCTTCAGGAGAGGCGGCTGCGGAAGAATCGGAAGAGACGACCGCGGAGGCCGAGCCGGATTTTGCTTCGCTTGGGCTTAATGACCTTCTCTGCCGCGCGATTCGGGAGATGGGCTTTGACGCGCCCTCGCCGATTCAGGAGCAGGCCATCCCGCCGGCACTCGCGGGGCAGGACCTCATCGGCCAGGCCCAGACCGGCACGGGCAAGACGGCGGCCTTCGGTCTCCCGATCCTGGAGCGCATCCGCCCGGGCGTCCGCTCGCCGCAGGCGGTCATCCTCTGCCCGACCCGCGAGCTGGCCATCCAGGTCTCCGACGAACTCCACCGCTACGCGAAATATTTGCATGGCGTCCGCATTTTGCCCGTCTACGGCGGCCAGGATATTTCCCGGCAAATCCGAGGGCTTCGCGAGGGAGCGCACGTGATCGTGGGAACACCCGGACGGGTCATGGACCATATGCGGCGGAAGACCATTTGCCTCGACAATGTGCGGTTCGCGGTGCTCGACGAGGCGGACGAGATGCTCAACATGGGCTTTTTGGAGGACATGGAGACCATCCTCGCGGGGCTTCCCGAGGAGCGGCAGACGGTCATGTTCTCCGCGACGATGCCGCCGGAAATCCGGCAGATTGCGGAACGCTTTTTGAAGGAGCCGGTGCTGCTTCGGATGGCAAAGAAGGAACTCACGGTGCCGGAAATCACCCAATATTACTACGATGTCCGCCCCAACAAGAAGACCGAGGTGCTCTGCCGCCTCCTCGACCTCTATGAGCCGAAGCTCGCGGTGGTCTTTTGCAACACGAAGCGGCGGGTTGACGAGCTCGTGGAGGAGCTGCAGGGACGCGGGCTTTTCGCGGAAGGGCTGCACGGGGATTTGAATCAGGCGCAGCGCGACCGCGTGATGAAGGCCTTCCGCAGCGGCCGCACGGATATCCTCGTGGCGACGGACGTGGTGGCCCGAGGGATTGACGTCGAGGATATCGAGGCGGTCTTCAACTACGACATTCCGCAGGACGACGAGTATTACGTCCACCGCATCGGCCGGACGGGCCGTGCGGGGCGGACGGGCACGGCCTACTCCTTCGTCGTCGGGCGGGAGGTCTACAAATTGCGCGAAATCCAGCGGTACTGCAAGACGAAGATCCTGCCGCAGGCGCTTCCCTCGCTTGGGGACCTAACGGAGCGGAAGGCGGACCGGGTGCTTGACCGTGCGCTGGAGCGCATTTCCTCCGAGGACGGGCTGGAAAAATACCGCGACATCCTCGACCGGCGCATTTTCGAGGACGAGGTGTCCTCGATGGATTTTGCGGCCGCACTCCTTGCGATGGCCCTGGGCCGCATCGAGGAGGTGGACCTCTCAAGGGAGGAGCAGCTTCCCCGGAGCCTTGATGACCTTGACAAATACCGCCGCGGCGGGCGGGATGCAGGCAGCGGACGCTACGGACGCGGCAAATGGCAGGAGGAAGGTTCTCGCCGAAGACGCGATTCGGTCGCCGAGGGATACGGACGCGGCAAATGGCAGGATGATGGGAGGCGGCGGAAAGGCGGTTTGGATGCCGACACAGTGGAAGCTGGCCGTACAGGACGTGGAAAGGATGGCGAGAAGAGATTTGACGCCGATTCCAGGCGGGACGGAGCGGAGGGCTATGGTCTCGATTCCAGGCGGGAAGGTGTTCGAAAGAGCCTGGCCGGGAAGCGCCTCAAGGTGCACCGGAGGGGCGAAATTGAGAGCGGCATGGTCCGGCTTTTCATCAATGTCGGGAAGAAGCAGAATGTGCGTCCTGCGGACATTGTCGGGGCCATCGCCGGCGAGGCCGGCATTTCCGGTCGCATGGTCGGTTCCATCGATATGAAGGATAGCTATTCCTTCGTTGATGTGGACAGGCAGTACGCCGACCGCGTGCTCAAGGCCATGCGCAAGGCCACCATCCGCGGCATGAACGTACATATGGAGAAGGCGGAAGGCTAATGGCAAGCTCCACTCGGATTCCGCGTACCGAAATGGCGGGGGTAATCCGAGAAGTATGCCCCGCTGAGACGGAAAACAACCAGAAGACTTGAAAAAAATGTTCCGATTCCGGCGAAACGTGCTATAATACGGGAACATAGAGCGGAAAAACAGGGAGGCAGATGCTGCGGAAGTATTTGAAGGCTGTGGACGCATTTGTAATGCTGCGGAAGCACTTGAAGGTTGCGGAAGTATTTGAAGGCTGCTCGGGCATTTGCCAAATTCTATGGAAAACCGATTCGGAGGGTGAGGCTATGAAGGAGTTTAATAAGTCTAAGAAACTGGATAATGTCTTGTATGATGTCCGCGGGCCGGTCGTCGAGGAAGCCGACCGCATGATTTCCCAGGGCATAGAAGTCCTGAAGCTCAATATCGGGAATCCCGCGCCCTTTGGCTTCCTTGCACCGGAGGAGGTCATCCAGGATATGGCGATGAACCTCCGCGACTCGGAAGGGTACTCCAACTCCAAGGGCATTTGGTCGGCGCGGAAGGCTATCATGCAGTACGCGCAGAACCTTGAGATTCCGAATGTTACGATGGACGACATTTATACGGGAAATGGCGTCTCCGAGTTGATCAACCTCTGCATGTCGGCCCTTCTGGACGACGGCGACGAGATCCTGATCCCGGCGCCGGACTACCCGCTTTGGACGGCCTGCGCGACGCTGGCCGGCGGCAAGGTCGTCCACTACCTTTGCGACGAGGAGTCGGAGTGGAACCCGGATCTGCAGGATATCGAGCGGAAGGTCAATGACCGCACGAAGGCCATCGTCATTATCAACCCGAACAACCCGACCGGCGCGGTCTACCCGAAGGACATCCTGGAGGGAATCGTGAAGATCGCGAGGGAGCACGGCCTCATCATCTTCGCGGATGAGATTTACGACCGCCTGCTTATGGATGGCAACGTCCATACGCCGATTGCCTCACTCGCGCCGGACTGCTTCTGCGTGACCTTCTCCGGGCTTTCGAAGTCGCACATGATCGCGGGCTTCCGCGTGGGCTGGATGATCCTCTCGGGCAATAAGGACATCGCGAAGGACTATATCGAAGGTCTCAAGATGCTTTCTTCCATGCGGCTCTGCTCGAACGTGCCGGCGCAGTCCATCGTGCAGACAGCCCTCGGCGGCACCCAGTCGGTGAAGACCTACGTAAATGCCACCGGCCGCGTTACGAAGCAGCGTGATTTCATCGTGGACCGGATTAACTCGATTCCCGGTCTTAGCGTCGTGAAGCCGAAGGCGGCCTTCTACTGCTTCCCGAAGCTTGACGTCGAAAGATTCAACATTCACGACGACATGCAATTTGCCTATGACTTATTAAGGAAGGAACACGTGCTGCTCGTCCAGGGCACCGGCTTCAACTGGCCGAACCCCGACCACTTCCGCATTGTGTATTTGCCGAGAAGGGCCATCCTCGGCGAGGCCATGGACAAGATGGAGCATTTCCTGTCCACGTACTGGCAGTCGTGAGAACAACAAATAAAAGGAAGGGCGGCGCCGTTCATGTGCCCTTGCACAGCTGCGGGCACTGCGCGATTCAATCGCCCTTTGGGTAAATGCGCCTGCTTTGGATCTTTCATCGATCCCTCGAAGCGAAGCGAAGATGGTTCTTTCAGACAGGCGCATTAGGCCAGTGGAAGAGAGTAATGGGAGGACATTTTGCTTGTCCTTCCTTTTTTCTAAGATTTGTATTTGGAAAGGATGGCGGGGATGGCGAGCGAGGCTCTGGAGCATGCACGAAGGTACGAGGAAGAAACGGAAAGACGGATTTGTCCGGAAGAACGGCCGGCTTTTCACCTCTCGCCCCGGGTCGGCTGGATGAACGACCCGAACGGTTTCTCCTTCTACCGCGGAGAGTACCATTTGTTTTACCAGTATCATCCCTACGGCTCCCACTGGGGGCCGATGCATTGGGGGCACGCCGTAAGCCGCGACCTCCTGCGGTGGAGGCATTTGCCGGCGGCCCTGGCCCCGGACATGCCTTACGACAGGGACGGCTGCTTTTCAGGCAGCGCGGTGACCCTCCCGGACGGTCGGCAAATGCTGCTGTACACGGGGGTGAGCGGCGGCGTGCAGACGCAGTGCCTTGCCCTTGGAAACGGGCTTGACTATGACAAATATCCGGAGAACCCCGTGCTGGATGCGCGGCAGCTTCCGGAGGGGGCGAGCCTGGTGGATTTCCGCGATCCGCGGATCTGGCGGGAGGCAAATGGCCTCTACTACGCGGTCGTCGCGAACTATTCGACCCTTCCTTCGCGAACAAAATGCGCGGGAGAAGGGGCGGATGCGCGGGACTTGGCGGGAAATGTCCCCAAGATGGCGTCGGCGGCTGCGTGCGGCGTCTTGGGGAACGGATCAAAGGCGGCGTCGGCGGCTTCGCGGGGCTTTCTGGGGACCGGCCATATCCGCGAGGAAGAGGAGGGCGGGCAGATTCTTCTCTTTCGGAGCGAGGACGGCTTCCACTGGCAATTTGACCGGAAGCTTGCCGTGAACCACCATCGCCTGGGCAGGATGTGGGAGTGTCCGGATTTCTTCCCACTGGACGGCTGCCAGGTGCTTCTTGCGAGCACGACGGACATGCTTCCAAAAGGGCTGGAATACGCGGCCGGAAACGGGACGATCTGCCTTTTGGGAAAGATGGATGCGCGGACGGGCGAATTTTTGGTGGAGCGCGACCAGGCGATCGACTACGGCATCGACTTTTATGCCGCCCAGACCCTGCTTGCCCCTGACGGGCGGCGGCTCATGGTCGGCTGGATGCAGAACTGGGATACCTGCCGGTTCCATGCGCACGATCTTCCCTGGTTCGGGCAAATGACGCTGCCGCGGGAGCTTTCGGTGCGCGGGGGTCGTCTTTGCCAGCAGCCCGTCGGGGAGCTGCTGGCCTGCCGGCGGAACGGGATCATCTACGAGGATGTGGAGCTTGCGGACGGGGAGGTCTCTTTCTCGGGAATCGAGGGACGTGTCCTTGACCTGGAGGTGGAGCTGGACGTTCGCCGGCCGGAGCTTCTCCGGAAATTTACCGTGCAGCTTGCGAGGGATGACCGCTGCCACACAGACCTTATTTTCCGTCCCATGGAAAATGTCCTCGAGCTGGACCGCGAGTTTTCCGGCTTTCGCTTCGCGATGCCCCACGGAAGGCGGGCGAAGGTGGACGTGCCGGACGGCCGGCTAAGGCTCCGGATCATCCTGGACCGCTACAGCGTGGAGGTCTTTGCCGGGGATGGCGAGACGGTCCTTACGATGACAATTTACACCGACCCTTCCGCCGATCGCATCGCCTTTCTTGCGGACGGCCGGGCAACCTTCACCGTGCGGAAATACCGGCTGGAACTGTAATGATGTTACGAATGAATACAAAAATTACGAAATGGGGGACGAAAAATGGAGACAACGGGATATGGTATTAAATAGTGTTAAAAACATTAAAAACAAAGTGGAATAATAGATAAATATCTGGTATAATTACCTCGATAGGAGGTTGATGCCATGCGTTCCAAAGAGGTTCTTAATCTTTTAAGGA
>CADCQU010000253.1 GCA_902803635.1 uncultured Lachnospiraceae bacterium
GCCGAGAACATCGCCCTGCAGCTTGAGAACCGTATCTCCTTCCGCCGCGCCATGAAGTCCACCATGCAGAGGACGATGCGCGCCGGCGCCAAGGGAATCAAGACATCTGTTTCCGGACGTCTCGGCGGCGCGGACATCGCCCGCAAGGAGACCTACAGCGAAGGCACGATCCCGCTGCAGACGCTGCGCGCGGACATCGACTATGGCTTCGCGGAAGCGGACACCACCTACGGCAAGATCGGCGTCAAGGCGTGGATCTACAACGGTGAGGTCCTTCCGGGAAAAGGCAACAGGGATGGAGGTGAACAGTAATGTTAATGCCGAAGAGAGTTAAGCGGAGAAAGCAGTTCCGCGGTTCCATGAGAGGAAAGCCCTCCAGGGGCATCCGTGTCACCCACGGCGATTTCGCCCTGGTGGCCGACGAACCGGTCTGGATCCGTTCCAACCAGATTGAGGCGGCCCGTGTCGCCCTCACCCGTTACCTGAAGCGTGGTGGTAAGGTCTGGATTGACATTTTCCCGGACAAGCCGGTGACGGCCAAGCCCGCCGAGACCCGCATGGGTTCCGGTAAAGGCTCCGTGGAGTACTGGGTCGCAGTGGTCAAGCCCGGCCGTATCCTCTTCGAGGTCGCCGGTGTCGAGGAGGCAGCCGCCCGTGAGGCCCTCCGTCTTGCCATGCACAAGCTTCCCTGCAAGTGCAAGATTTATTCCCGCGAGCAGGTCAACAGCAAATTTGATGCCGAAAACACGAAGGCTGCCGAGGCGGTTGCCGAGGCGCCGGCTCACGAAGGCGGTGATCAGGAATGAAGAGTACGAAATATCTGGATAGCCTGCGCGGAAAGAGCCAGGCGGAGCTGAAGGAAGAGCTGGTGGCTGCGAAGAAGGAACTTTTCAACCTTCGTTTCCAGAATGCCACGAACCAGCTGGAGAATACAAGCAGGATCAAGGACGTCCGCAAGAACATCGCCCGTATCGAGACGGTGATGAGCATGCAGGCGAAGGCTGCCAGGGAGGCGTAAAAGATGGAAGAGAGAAACCTCAGAAAAACCCGCGTCGGCAAGGTCGTCAGCAACAAGATGGACAAGACCATCGTCGTAGCTGTGGACGACCGTGTGCGGCACCCGCTGTATAAGAAGATCGTCAACCGCACCTACAAGCTGAAGGCCCATGACGAAAACAATGAGTGCAGTATCGGTGACACTGTCCGCGTGATGGAAACCCGCCCCCTCTCCAAGGATAAGCGCTGGAGACTGGTGGAGATCGTCGAGAAGGTCAAGTAAAGACCCCGGCCAATAGTTAGGAGGACACGAAATGATTCAACAGGAAAGTAGGCTGAAAGTCGCCGACAACACCGGCGCGAAGGAAATCCTGTGCATCCGGGTCATGGGCGGCTCGACCAGGAGATATGCCCGCATCGGCGACATTATCGTTGCCACGGTCAAAGATGCAACACCCGGCGGTGTTGTGAAGAAGGGCGACGTGGTCAAGGCCGTTGTCGTTCGGACCGTGAAGGGCGCCCGCCGCAAGGACGGTTCCTATATCCGTTTCGATGAGAACGCGGCCGTCATCATCAAGGATGACAACACGCCCAAGGGAACCCGTATTTTTGGACCCGTTGCCCGTGAGCTCAGAGAGAAGCAGTTCATGAAGATCGTTTCCCTCGCTCCGGAAGTTCTGTAAGGGGGATCGACCTATGGCTATGTTAAAGATTAAGAAGGGCGACACGGTCCGCGTGATCGCCGGCAAGGATAAGGACAAGGATGGCAAGGTCCTCGCTGTCAACGCCAAGAAGATGACGGTCATCGTCGAAGGCGTCAACATGATCACGAAGCACGAGAAGCCCTCCATGGCGAACCAGCAGGGCGGCATCGTCACCCGCGAGGCCCCTATTAGCATTTCCAACGTCATGTACCTTCAGAAGGGCAAGCCGACCCGCGTCGGTTTCCGCTTCGAGAATGACAAGAAGGTCCGCTACGCCAAGAAGACCGGCGAGACGATCGGTTGAGAAGGGAGGAACGGTACATGAGCAGAATGAAGGAAATGTACGAACAGGAAATCGTACCGGCACTGAATAAGAAGTTCGGTTACAAGAACCCGATGGAGGTTCCGAAGCTGGTGAAGATCGTCGTCAACATGGGCGTCGGCGAGGCGAAGGAGAACGTCAAGCTCCTGGACGCTGCCGTGGCCGATCTGGAGACGATTACCGGCCAGCATGTCGTCCGCACGAAGGCCAAGAAGTCCATCGCGAACTTCAAGCTTCGTGAAGGCATGCCCATCGGCTGCAAGGTCACCCTCCGCGGCGAGCGTATGTACGAGTTCGCCGACAGGCTGATCAACCTTGCGCTCCCGCGCGTCCGCGACTTCCGCGGCGTGAACCCGAACTCCTTCGATGGCCGCGGCAACTACGCTCTGGCAGTCAAGGAGCAGCTGATCTTCCCGGAGATCGAGTACGACAAGATCGACAAGGTCAGAGGCATGGATATCATCTTTGTTACCACGGCACGTACCGACGAGGAGGCCCGCGAGCTTCTGCGCCTCTTCAATATGCCGTTTGCCAAGTAAAAAGGAGAAGAAACCGTGGCTAAGAAATCGATGAAAATTAAGCAGGCCAAAACGCCGAAGTTCTCCACCAGGGCTTACACGCGCTGCAACATCTGCGGCCGCCCGCACTCTGTCCTTTCGAAGTACGGCATTTGCCGTGTCTGCTTCCGTGAGCTCGCCTACAAGGGCGAGATCCCGGGGGTCAAGAAAGCATCCTGGTGAGAATTAAGAAAGGAGTGTCTGATATGACAACGACAAATGATCCGATCGCGGATATGCTTACGAGAATCCGTAATGCAAATACTGCGAAACACGATACAGTGGATATTCCTGCTTCCAGGATGAAGATCGCCATCGCGAACATCCTTCTTGACGAGGGCTATATCGCGAAGTACGATCTCGTCGGCGACGGCGTTGACAAGGCCATCCGCGTCACCTTGAAGTATGGCAAGGACAAGAACGAGAAGATCATTACGGGCCTCAAGAGAATCTCCCGCCCCGGCCTTCGTATCTACGCCGGCGCGGAGGACCTCCCGAAGGTTCTCGGCGGACTTGGCGTGGCCATCATCTCCACCAACAAGGGCGTCATCACCGACAAGGAAGCCCGCAAGGAGAAGATCGGCGGCGAAGTCCTCGCCTATGTCTGGTAATTTGCCATTTGCCCTTATCGACAAATGGTTACCGTCCGCAAGACCCTACGGTTGCCCGGACAGTAACGGCAAATGCACGCACATTTGAAAGTTATGGGTGTACATTTGTCATATATATTCCGTCCATGGGACGGACGAACTGAAAACAGAGAGGCCGCTGGCCTCTCCGAAAATCTAAGTTTAGGAGGAAACAAAAATGTCGAGAATCGGCAGAATGCCCATCCCTGTTCCGGCCGGCGTCACGGTCGACATCGCGGCGGGCAATGTTGTCACCGTCAAGGGACCGAAGGGAACCCTTACCAGGGAGTTGTCCGAGGCCATGAGCATTGAGATGGAAGACGGGCACCTTGTCGTCAAGCGCCCGAACGACCTCAAGAGGAACAAGGCCCTCCACGGCCTTACCCGCGCGCTGCTCCACAACATGGTGGTTGGCGTGACGGACGGCTTCCAGAAGACTCTGGAGATCAACGGCGTCGGTTACCGCGCCCAGAAGCAGGGCAACAAGCTTGTCCTCTCCCTTGGCTACAGCCATCCGGTCGAGATGGTGGATCCCGATGGTGTCGAGTCTACCGTCGAGGGCAACAAGATCATCATCAAGGGCATCAGCAAGGAGAAGGTCGGCCAGTACGCCGCCAACATCCGCGAGAAGCGTGCTCCGGAACCGTACAAGGGCAAGGGCATCAAGTATTCGGATGAGATCATCCGCCGCAAGGTCGGTAAGACCGGTAAGAAATAAAGAAAGGAGAGTGTGAGACATGATTACAAAGCCTTCAAGAGCTAAAATCCGCCAGAAAAAGCACTACAGGATGCGCGGACACCTCGCAGGAACGGCTGAGCGTCCGAGGCTCGCAGTCTTCCGCAGCAACAAGCATATGTATGCCCAGGTGATCGATGATGTGGCGGGCAAGACCCTTGTCTCCGCTTCCACCCTGCAGGGCGAAGTCAAAGAAGGGCTGGAGTACACCGATACGGTCGAGGCGGCCGCGAAGGTCGGGAAGGTTGTCGCGGAGCGCGCCCTCCAGGCTGGAATCAAGGAAGTGGTCTTCGATCGTGGCGGTTTCATTTACCATGGAAAGATCCAGGCTCTCGCTGACGCTGCCAGAGAAGCGGGCCTTGTATTCTAAGGAAGGGGAAAGCACATGAGACAGAATGAGAATAAGAGACAGGAAAAAGAGGACAACGGCCTCATCGACAGAGTCGTTGCCATCAAGCGCGTCACCAAGGTTGTCAAGGGTGGCCGCAACATGAGATTCTCCGCGCTTGTCGTCGTCGGCGACGGCAACGGCCATGTGGGCGCTGGCCTTGGAAAGGCCACTGAAATCCCCGAGGCAATCCGCAAGGGCAAGGAAGATGCGCAGAAGCACATGATTTCCGTCGCCCGTACGGACTATCAGAGCATCACCCATGACAACATGGGCAAATTCGGCGGCGCTTCCGTGCTCCTGAAGAGGGCTCCGGAAGGTACCGGCGTTATCAGCGGCGGTGCTGCCCGTGCAGTCGTCGAGCTGGCCGGCATCAAGAATATCCGTACGAAGTCGCTTGGCTCGAACAACAAGCAGAACGTTGTCTTCGCGACGCTTTCTGCCCTGAAGGGCCTTAAGACTCCGGAAGAGGTTGCCCGCCTCCGCGGCAAGACCGTGGCAGAAATCCGCGCGTAAGGAGGGACGAACAAATGGCTGAGCAGAAGATGTTAAAAATCACACTGGTGAAGTCTACCATCGGCGCCGTCCCGAAGAACAAGAAGATCATCGAGTCCATGGGCTTCCACAAGCTTAATTCCTCCGTGATTCTTCCGGACAATGCCGCGACCCGGGGACAGCTGCAGAAGATCGGCTATCTCGTCAAAGTAGAAGAAGCATAAGGAGGTACCGTCATGGATTTATCGAATCTGCGCCCGGTAGAAGGCTCCAGACACAGCAACAATTTCCGCAGGGGCCGGGGCGAGAGCTCTGGCAACGGCAAGACGGCCGGCAAGGGCCACAAGGGCCAGAAGGCCAGGTCCGGCGCCCCGCGTATCGGTTTCGAGGGCGGCCAGATGCCGCTGTTCCGCCGCCTGCCCAAGCGCGGCTTCACGAACCGCAATACGAAGGTTTACACTATCATCAATCTCGACGCGCTTGAGAAGTTCGAGGCCGGTGCCGAGGTTACTCCCCAGATTCTCCTCGATGCCGGCATCATCTCCAAGATGAACGACGGCGTGAAGGTTCTTGGCAATGGCGAGCTTACGAAGGCTGTCAAGGTCAAGGCTAATAAAATCAGCGCGGCTGCAAAGGAAAAGATTGAAGCCGTTGGCGGAACGGTCGAGGTGATCTGATGTTCAGGAAAGTCGCGGATGCATTCAAAGTAAAAGAGATCCGGCGCAGGCTGTGGTTCATCCTCCTGTGCCTGGTCATAATCCGGCTGGGATGCCAGATCCCGGTTCCGGGGGTGGATGCCAGCGTGTTCAAGGAATGGTTTGCAAGCCAGACAGGTGACGCCTTCAATTTCTTCGATGCATTTTCCGGCGGATCTTTCTCCTCCATGTCCATTCTAGCGTTGTCCATCACGCCGTACATTACATCTTCGATCATCATCCAGCTGCTCACGATTGCGATCCCCGCTCTCGAGGAGATGCAGCGTGACGGCGAGGAGGGTCGGAAGAAGCTGACGGCGATTACCCGCTATGTCACCATCGGACTTTCGCTTCTGGAATCCGTCGCCATGACGATTGGCTTCGGTAACCAGGGGCTTCTGGGAACCATGAACTTTGCCAAGGGCCTGACGATTGTCGTGGCGCTGACGGCTGGTTCCTGCTTCCTTATGTGGATTGGTGAGCAGATTACGGACAAGGGAATCGGTAACGGTATCTCTATCGTCCTTCTTATCAACATCCTCTCCAGGCTTCCGGCCGATCTGGTCAGCCTCTATGAGATGTTCATCGCCGGCAAGAAGATTGCCCCCGCGGTTCTCGCGGCGGTCATCATCATCGCGGTGATCCTTCTTGTTGTGGTTCTGGTCCTTCTTCTCAACGGTGCGCAGCGGAACATTCCGGTGCAGTACTCGAAGAAGATGGTCGGACGCAGGATGGTGGGCGGCCAGTCCTCCCATATCCCGCTCAAGGTGAACACTGCCGGCGTTATCCCGGTCATTTTCGCCTCCTCCATCATGCAGCTGCCCAGCATCATTGCTACATTTGCAGGGCAGAGCGGAGCGACGGGCTGGCTTGGGACGCTGCTTGGAATCTGCAACTCCAACAACTGGTTTAACTTCTCGAGACCGATCTACAACATCGGACTCATCATCTACATCCTCCTTGTCATCTTCTTCGCGTATTTCTACACCTCCATCACGTTCAACCCGCTGGAGGTTGCGGATAATATGAAGAAGCAGGGCGGTTTCATCCCCGGCATCCGTCCGGGCCGTCCGACCTCGGACTACCTGCAGCAGCTGCTGAAGTACATCATCTTCATCGGCGCTGTCGGCCTTGTCATCGTCGCGATCATTCCGTTCTTCTTTAACGGCGTGTTCAACGCGAGCGTCTCCTTCGGCGGCACCTCGATCATCATTATCGTGGGCGTCATCCTGGAGACCGTCAAGCAGGTCGAGTCCATGATGGTCGTGCGCAGCTACAAGGGCTTCCTTGGAGCGTAAGAAGAAATTACCCGATGGCCGCAAGCACGCGCTTGCGGCCATTTGGGTTTTTACAAATGTTAACGAAATTATCCAGATATTCTTCACTTTCATATTGTTCCTTCCTTATATACTATGGTATAATAAATTATTACATGGAGTGCGAGGGTCACTCCCGTTTTGAAATATTCCAGAAGGATAAGGAGGCTAATATGAAGTTGATTATGCTTGGAGCACCGGGCGCGGGCAAGGGCACGCAGGCGAAGCGGGTAGCAGAAGAGTACAAGATTCCGCACATTTCCACGGGGGACATTTTCCGTGCGAACATCAAGGGTGGGACGGAGCTTGGCATGAAGGCGAAGACCTACATGGATGCCGGCCAGCTTGTCCCGGACGAGCTCGTCTGTGACCTTGTGGCAGACAGGATCCAGCAGGATGACTGTGCAAACGGTTTTGTCCTTGACGGTTTCCCGCGCACGATCCCGCAGGCCGAGGCCCTGGACGTTGCTCTTACGAAGATCGGCCAGAAGATGGATTTCGCCATCGATATTGATGTCCCGGACGAAAATATCATCACCCGCATGGGTGGCCGCCGCGCCTGCCTTTCCTGCGGTGCGACCTACCACGTTGTCTACAACGCTCCGAAGGTAGAGAACGTCTGCGATGCGTGCGGGAACGCGCTGGTCATCCGCGAGGACGACAAGCCGGAGACCGTGAAGAAGAGGCTTGACGTCTACCACGAGCAGACCCAGCCGCTCATTGATTATTACACCAAGGCAGGAATCCTGGTCTCCGTGGATGGAACCAAGAACATGGACGAAGTCTTTGCCGACATCAAGGCCGTGCTCGGCAAGTGACTCCAAGGGAAGTTTAAGAGGAGGAGAGTATGTCGAGAGCAGATGCAATTGAAGTTGAGGGCAGGGTACTTGAGAAACTGCCAAACGCGATGTTTCGCGTGGAACTGGAAAACAAGCATGTGGTGCTGGCGCACATCAGCGGGAAGCTCCGCATGAACTTTATCAAGATCCTCCCTGGCGACAAGGTCACCATCGAGCTGTCGCCCTACGACCTCACAAAGGGACGTATCATTTGGCGTGATAAATGAGGAAAGGAAAGTTTTTTCGTTTCCAGTAAAAAAATGCTTGCATTTTGGTCCGCGTTCCTGTATAGTGGAATGCGGACTTTTATGCGCAAAATTGCTAGAATTTTAAAATGGCGGTTTGCGCAGCGGGCGTAACTGACTGACCCCGCCCGTTGGCACACTTAGCGGAAAGGAGGGATATTATGAAAGTAAGGTCTTCCGTAAAACCAATGTGCGAAAAGTGCAGAATCATCCGTAGGAAGGGTTCCATCCGCATCATTTGCGTGAACCCGAAGCACAAGCAGAGGCAGGGCTAAGGCGAACCAACCAAAATGCGAGGAAAGCAGTTCGGAGCGCGGCTGCACGGACTGCTTCACTATATATCAGCCAAGGAGCCGATAATAGTGCTCGATACCGGCATTGCGTCATCTTCATTTGCCGGAAAGGTCGTTTTTCCTTTACCTGAGGATGCGGCTGGGCGTCGAATCGATGCCCCAATTGAGTAACCATTGTAGTGAGAAGAAGAAACAGAAGTTTGGAGGAACAACATGGCTCGTTTAGCTGGTGTGGATTTACCGAGAGATAAGCGAATCGAAATCGGTCTGACGTACATTTACGGTATCGGCAGAACAACATCCAACAGAATCCTTGCCCAGGCAAATGTCAACCCGGACACCCGCGTTCGTGACCTTACGGACGAGGAGGTTTCCCGCATCAAGGACATCATGGACGAGACCTGCACGGTCGAAGGTGACCTTCGCCGTGAAGTCGCCATGAACATCAAGCGGCTTACCGAGATTGGCTGCTACAGGGGCATCCGCCACAGGAAGGGCCTTCCCGTCCGTGGCCAGAACACCAAGAACAATGCCCGCACGCGCAAGGGACCGAAGCGCACGGTCGCGAACAAGAAGAAGTAATTTTGCGCATAATCAGAAAGGACGTAGGTTAGTTTTATTATGGCGAAGAATCAGAGAAACTCTAGCGCGAACAAGCGCAAGGTCAGAAAAAACGTAGAACATGGACAGGCACACATCCAGTCTTCCTTTAACAACACGATTGTTACCCTGACGGATGCGAACGGCAACGCCCTCTCGTGGGCTTCCGCCGGCGGCCTGGGCTTCCGCGGTTCAAGGAAATCTACTCCCTATGCTGCCCAGATGGCGGCGGAGACGGCGACGAAGGCGGCCCTCATCCATGGCCTCAAGACCGTGGAGGTGTTCGTCAAGGGTCCCGGCTCGGGAAGAGAGGCCGCGATCCGCGCGCTTTCCGCAGCAGGCCTGCAGGTCGTCAGCATCCAGGACGTGACGCCCGTTCCGCATAACGGCTGCCGTCCTCCGAAGCGCAGGAGAGTGTGACCGCTTCCCTGGCATTTGGAAACCATCATTTGCCGCCTGCGCGTTCGCAGGCGGAAGAAAGCAGCTACAAAAAGACTTTGCCGTCCGTAGCATTTGACTTGGCAAATGTCTCGCCGCCGGTCATTTGCCGGCAGCCATCGCTTATTTTTAGGAGGTCCATTTCAAAATGGCAGTTAATAGAACACCATATCTCAAGAGATGCAGGTCGCTTGGCCTGGAGCCGACATATCTTGGAATCGATAAGAAGTCGAAGCGTGAGCTGAAGAGGAGCGGC
>CADCQU010000254.1 GCA_902803635.1 uncultured Lachnospiraceae bacterium
TAGCGGGCTACGCCGACTGACGACAACGCAGTTAGAAACGGATTTAGACAAGCCAAATGTACAAGCTATTTCTTAACGGTTCCTAAGTCGGGCATCTGAAAAGTACTTTCAGGGAGGAGGAATTTTATGAAGAAGAAAATGATGCAGGCTCTGGTGATTGCGGTTTCTGCGGCTTTTGCGGTGTGTGGCTTTACGGGCTGCACGGGCGGCAGCGGCAGCAAGGCGGAGAGCAAGACCGAGAGCGGGACGGAGAGCAAGGCGGAGAGTAAAACGGAAAGCAGGGCAGAGAGCAAGACGGAGGCGTCGTCCCTCATTGGCTCCTGGGATTCCGTGGAAGCCCCCGGGACCGTCTATACTTTCAACGAGGATGGGACGGCCATCCTTGACATGCAGGGTATTGAGATGCGGTTTACCTATACCGACAAGGATGGCGATCTGACGCTGAAATCCGAAGCGTCGGGTGCGGAGGAGAAGTTTACCTACACGATTGCGGGGAACATTCTCAGCCTGCATGATCTTGGACTTGACAACACTCTTGCATATAAGAAGATGAACGGAAAAGATCCGACGGAGAGTACTTCCTCCGAGGAGACGGGCGTGGAGAGAAACTATTCGATTGTCGGTACCGGTATGCTTCTCGGGAAATACTCGCTGAGCCTTCAGGAGGTACGGGAGGGGGACGGTGACTTGCATACGATTTCCGTCGATGTCCCTTCGCAGGAATTTGTGGATGCAGCCAGAAAGTGTGACAGGTATTTTTACATCGTTACCGCCGCGAAGAACGGGGATATGCTGGACCAGTACCGGATCGTGGATCAGGAGACCGGCGAGGATTACGGGCAGCTCGATGCGGAAGGCATTCTGGAGAAATATGACCCGCTCTATGGCAGGGAGAAGGTCGAGTGGACTTATGACGGCGATGAGGTGCTGCTCTCCACTTTGGAGACGGGCAAGGTGTACACGGCAGGTATCCAGGGCGAGATATTCTTTACAAATGACACCGGGAAGAATTATCTGCTTTACTGTGATGGGGATTACATGACATCCAAATGGTTCGTCATGCCGGGTTCTGCCCTTCCGGAGATGCAGCTGGAGAGCTGCTCTGTGAGCCCCGCGTTGGACGACGGGTCGATTCGCTTTGGCATTTTGGGGCTTGACCTTTCGGAGCTGAAGGGAGAGGCTGCGGACGAGGTTGCATTTGTCAATGGATTATCGGCCGGCGAGGACGTTGACGTCTGGTTTAAGTCGGTTGTGGCAAATGCCGGCGACACGGACGTGGCGATTTCCTACGGTTATTCCAACTTCGAGACGGAGGAGTCCGTCGAGTACGAGACGGTCATCCCGGCCGGGGGCGTTTACGGGCTCGGGGAGGCGGACTTTGTGATGGTCAAATAAAGCAAGACAGGGATGGTTTTTTGCATGCGAAGGCAAGATAGGGGTTTCTTAGGTTTTTCGCAAAGTTGACGGGATTCTTCGCTTCGCTCAGAATGACAGAAAATGTTTCGGTGTGAGCAAAACGTACAGTTCGTGTAGGGGAAGAAAAAAATCATTTTGTTTCGTAAATATTGTATTTATTGCGGGAGGGTGGAGGACATGAGAGTTGCGAAAAAACGGGATTTTCTCTGGATCGTCCTGTTCCTGATTGTCTTTATCAACGGCTTTGAGGCCGGTGGGTACCAGGCGAGCCTGTGGAGCATCGGGAAGGACTTCGACCTTTCGATGACCTCCATGGGACTCTATGCGGCGATGGAGCTATTTGCCACGATGCTGGCACCCATCCTCCTCGGCGGGTGGGCGGATAGGGTCTCGAAGGGAAAGAGCATCGGAATCCTTCTGGGAATCCAGACCGTGGCGGCCGTTCTGGTGCTCTTCACGGGCTCGGAAACGCTGTTTCTTGGCAGCGTTTTCTTCCTCGGGCTGACGACGAGTGCGCTGCAGTTCATCGCAATCGCCGCGCTCGCGGACGCCTACCCGGTGAGCGGAGGACGGAAGGTGGCGTACATGACCTCCATGTACGCCCTCGGGGCGCTGATTGCGCCGCAGGTCGTCGATTTCTATCTTCGGCAGGGGCTTAGCTGGAGAACCCTCTTTGGAATCCTTGCCGGCGGGAGCGTCATTTGCCTCATCGGCATGCTCTCCTGCGGGAGCGAGCCGCGTGAGGAGAAAAGCCTGCAGGGCGAGGGCCAGGGCGGGGGAGGGGCCTTTGTCCTGTCCGCCATCCTGCTGCTCGGCGTGATCATGTGCATCTATGTCGGCTTTGAGAACGGCTTCACCTTCTTTGTGGACACGCTGTTCACGGACGTCCTCAAGGCGTCGACGGGAAAGCTGGCCCTGTCCGTCTTCTGGGCGGTCATGATTCCCTCGCGGCTTTTGGTCGGGCACTTCTCCGTGCATGCAAGGAAGATTCTCATCATCGCCATTGTTGCGATTCCGTGCACGATGCTCCTGCTTTCGGCCTCGGCGAACCCGACCGTGGTCCTTCTCCTCTGCATCCCGCTTGGCTTTGCGAGCGGGGCGATTTATCCGAGCGTCCTGACAATCCTGCTTCCGCTCGCCGGAAAGCGGACCGCGACGGCGACCGGGATTATCACGTCCGCGACCGGGATTGGCGGGGTGGTGTTTACCGCCCTGACCGGCTTCCTCGCGGACCAGCTAGGGATGCAGACGGCCATGCTTATTCTGGTCAGCTTCTTCGTTATCTCGCTCCTTGCGGCGGTGGCCGTTTTAAGGATTGAGAAGGGGGAGAGGGGAGCGTAAGAGAGACTCCGATCTACACTTAACTGATCTGTAATAAAAAAATAAAATATTCAAAGCATTTTTCACAAAAAGTATAGGGAAATGGCTTCGGTTGTGGTATAATACTCCTAATTATATTTGTGTTCCGGCAAGGCGGCGGGGGCTGCATTTGGCAAAAAAGAAGGGGGAGGAGGTCCATGCAAGGCGGAGGCCAGCGACCTTCTGTCGGCTTTATGGAACGAAATATTACTTCCTATTATATAATAGTGAGAAAGGAGAAGAACATGACAACTGCAAGAAAACGCATTAGCGCATTTTTCCTGGCGTTCGTGATGGTGCTGACCGCCATCCTGCCGGCGATGGGGACGGTGATCGTCCACGCGCAGACCAACAAGGTTATCAAGCTGCACTACCACCGTGAGGACGGCAACTATACGGACTGGGACGTCTGGGCATGGGCCACGAAGCCGACGGGGGCGAGTCTGAGCACGAATCCGCCCTACGATTTTTACGAGGAAAACGGGGAGATGGTCGCCACCATCGTGATTCCCGATAATGTCACGCAGATTGGCTACATCGTCCGCTATAAGGACTGGGGTGACCCGGACAACAAGAAGGACGTGGATGCGGACCAGTATATCGACATCCCCGAGGTTGCCTCCGGCGCCGTGCATTACTACGTGGAGTCCGGCGTTGCGGGCGGACAGAAGGTGTACGGTGACGACGTCGTGATCAAGCCGACCGTCCTCAAGGTGCACTATTACCGTGCGGATGGCGATTACACGGGCTGGGACATCTACTCCTGGGGCAGTGGCCAGAACGGCGGTTTCCCGCTTGAGGAGGAGAACGGCGAGATGGTCGCGACCATCCCGGTGGCAAAGACGTCGGATAGCATCGGCTATATCGTCCGCTACGGCGGCGACAGCTGGACCGCGAAGGATCCCGGCGACGGGGACCGCTACGTCGATGTCTCCAACATCGTTTGCGGCACGGTTCATGTCAAATGCACCAGCGGCTCGTGGGATGTGGAGACGACCTACGATGCCGACGTCGTCACGGGCACGAAGGTGAAGACCGCAAAGTACAAGGGCGAGAAGCAGGTCGAGGTCGTCATGACCGGCGA
>CADCQU010000255.1 GCA_902803635.1 uncultured Lachnospiraceae bacterium
CCCTGGGCATCATAATTCCGGATTGTCTTTGTTGAAACATTTAGTATCTTCGCCGCCTCATGGACTTTATAGCTTTGTTTCTTTAAACTTGATATAGAGTACATGGCACACCCTCCAATCTATGCAATGATTATACCAAATCTCAAAATCTAAATCTATATAATTATTTGAAAATATTGGAAGTGCTATCAATTATACCCACTAATTTAGTTACTGCTGATTTACCCCATAAGGTGCCCCGCCAGAGGTGTATCCGGCAATAAAAGCAAACGTCCCATCCATGTCGGAATGCAAATCCTCGTATACTTCCGCATTCTTCCTTTTCCGCATACCATAAAAGCCACGATGTCTACGTTTCTTTCCCATCCTACATTCTCCGTTTTACATTCCAATCAGACTCGTGCCTCTCACACGCCCCATAGCCCCGCAAGCTCAATCTTCAGATCCGGACGTGCGTTTTGCAGTTCCTGCACCATATCTTGGTCCGGACTATCGCTGTAAATCGTCAGCTCCTTGAGGTTCTCCAGGGCGGCCAGGCCGCGTAAATCCTCTTCCTCCCCAAGAAGGTAGAGCTTTTCCAAATTTGTCAAAGCTTCCAGCGGTTGCAAATCGAGGCCTCTGTCCGTGTTCATTTGCAGCCTTTTCAAATTACTGAGGCTCGCAAGCGGGGTAAGTTCGCTGAGCGCAAGGGAACAAATATTCAAATCTTCCAGGGAAGACAGCTGTGCCAGCACCGAGAAGTCCGTCACATCGGTCTCCCGTATACTGAGACTCCGCAGCCTTTCCAAACCTAACAGTGGCGAAAGGTCCGTCACGCTTGCGTTCATTAGTTCCAGGGACTCTAAACCAGCAAGACCTGCAAGAGGCGACAGGTCGCTTACCTGATGGCAGTCAAGGAGGCTCAACTCCTTCAATTTCTTAAGCCCTTCCAGCGGCGAAAGCTCCGACACCCCCGTCTGCGACAGGTTCAGCTTCTCCAGCTTCACAAGCCCCGCCAGCGAAGTCAGGTCAGAAATATTGCTTCTCCGAAGGTTCAGCTCCGTAAGCTCCTTAAGCGCCCCCAGCTTCTCCAAATCCTCTGCGGACAACGTCTTATACGACAAATCAAGGCTCGCAGCCCCCTCCGGAATCTCCACCCCCGCAATCTTCTCCTTTGCGCAGCCACTCCCCAATACCACAAGGGTAAATATAACCGCCAAAACAACCCAAACTCTGCCTGTTTTTTTCATTCTCCCATCCCCCACCTGCCAAAATAATTATTCCTTCCTGTTTTAACTATACCGATTTCCCCACAAAATGTCTATAGATAAATTCGCAAACCGTCAGGGTCTCCCAGCATTCTCCGAAGTTTAGCCTCGCCAAAAATGGTCATAAGCTGGATGGCTAAATATTTCTAACTGTACGGATAGTCCACAATGTACGGTTTTCTGTCATTCTGAAGAGCAACACGACGAAGAATCCCGTCAAATGGTAGCGAAAAAATTACGGGATTCTTCGCTTCGCTCAGAATGACATTGATTTTTACATACTAAGGTATCGCTTTGCTTAGAATGACAACCATTTTACATGGAAGAAAATTCCTTTTAATGAGTTCATCCGTACAGGTGGAAATTTTATCTTTACCCCTTCCCTGCCGCCTTCTTCCCGTCATCGAGCACCTCCACCACGTCTCCCATGCTCCTAAACCAGATGTCCACACCGTCGCCGTAAACCTCGGCCTGAATAAGCCAGCCTTTTTCATCGTGGCTAAGGATTTGGGCAGTAGGGAAACGGTCGAGAACAAATTCTATGTTGTCACTCTTATGTAGGAAACGAACCCTCCGAAGCTCCCCGCCGAACATGAACTGGATGCGTTTGCGGAATTCACCCTCTTCAAACCGCTTGGCGTAAGGGACATGGAAATGCTCCTCCAGAATCTCGAACTCGTCAATACGGTCAATTCGGTAAGTGGCTGGGAAGTCGTATTTGGGTACATCGGGCATTTCCTCGCTCTTGCAAATGTACGCGCAGAGGTAGAAGTAATACTCGGAGAACAGGATGGCCACTGGCTGAAGCAGTCGCGTGACCGGTTCCGGACTCTTAAGCTTCCGGTAGCGGACACGCATGAGGCGCTTTTCGTAAACCGCACTTCCAACCTTCCACATATCGTCCACGAACTTCCGCCCGTGGTGCGGCTCCAGATAATGGTGTTTCTCGTTGCGGATGAGCTCCTCAACCTTTTTGTAATCCGGGCGGGACACACATGTGGCCAGGAGCTTGTCGATAATCGGGTACATTTCCTCCTTCATGAGCGACCGGCTCTCCAAGAGGATTTTACACACTGTCAGAATCTCGCTGTCTGTCAGGTTCTTCCTCTCCTGCTCAAGGACGTAGCCCTTCTTGATGCGGTCATAGACAAGCTCCCGCTTCGCGGAGGCGTCATTTGCCAAATAGGCGCGGATATCCTCCAAATCCCTCTGGATGGACCGCTCGTCCACTCCAAATCGCTTCGCCTCGTCGGCCTTAACCAGCACCTCCCCGTCTTGGAGGCGATTGTACATACTGATAACCCGCTCAACCTTCTTGTCCATTACGCATCCACCTTTCCACACATCTTTATTTCTGCATACAAGATACGTCTGCTCGAACGTATCCAGCAGACGTATCTTTTTTCTCCTTATAATTTGCAAACATCTGTTCAGATTTCAAAAGACAGTCGTTCTTGGTCAACGAGGCAGACTCGCAAGCCTTTGTCTCATCCACAATTCCTCCGCATCTTCCATCGCTTCATAGCATGTATAGAACAACGGTCTGCTTTGCTTTGGCACATCGACCTGGTTCCGGACAATAGAGAGAACCGCTCGGAGCGAATTTCTTTCGCCTCACTATCTCCATATCCTTCGGATTTCTTTGAAACTCCCACCCCTGTTCAAAGCAAATTTCTGCCTCCTCCACAGTCTTTGTCTGTATGGCAGAACCCGTCTATCCCTCTATTCTCCCCTTACTTTGTGTGTTGTCCGGCAAATTAATCGAGGCTTCAAACGTCAAATTATTTGACATCGAAAAGATGTCTGGAGGAACGTTGCCGTCACATTGA
>CADCQU010000256.1 GCA_902803635.1 uncultured Lachnospiraceae bacterium
CCGTAAGGTTTCTCGCAAAGTTGACGGGATTCTTCGTCGCTTCGCTCCTCAGAATGACAGAAAAATCGGGGTCAACTGAATAGTAACGGAGGGGCGTTCATTCGTGTCAAAAAAAGTAACAAAGGCTTGCTTTTTTGGGGGGATGGGGTATAATGATAACGGTTATATACGACTAACAAGGCGCTATTTATATAAGGAGGGAAATGACATGATTATCGGAAAGCATCTGGCACTGTTTCTTGGCGGGACTCTTTTTGGGACGGCGGGGCTGAAATTGCTCACCTGCAAGGATGCCCGCAAGCTGTATGTGCACACGACGGCGGCGGTGCTCCGCTGCAAGGATGAGGTGATGCGGAACGTGGAATGCGTCCAGGAGGGCTGCTCGGATATCCTGGCAGAAGCAAAGGCAATCAATGCGAAACGTGAGGAGGAGGACGCGGCCGCATTTATCGAGGAAAGTGAGCCGGTATGAGGTTTCAGATTCTGCACGAAACGCCCGGAAGAATCCGGCTGCGCGCGCTGGGAAAACCGATGCGCATGGAGGAGGCGGATATCCTCGATGGCTACCTCCGCTCCCAGCCGGGGGTGGACCATGTCACCGTCCATGAACGGACGGGGAGCGTCGCCATTTGCTATCACGGGAACCGCGAGGCACTCTGCAAAAGCCTGGCCGGTTTTTCCTACGAGAGGGCCGCGCATGAGGTGGAGCTGCCGCTGCACAGCAGCCGGGCTATGAACCGGGAATATAAGGAAAGACTTCTTTCGACCTTCATGCGGCATTTGATGCGCAAATTCCTGCTCCCGGTGCGGATTCGCCGGGTCGTGAACATTTGCAAGAGCGTTCCGCGCATTGTGCATGCCGGGCGGGTGCTGCTCTCCGGGCAGCTTACGGTGGATGTCCTGGACGGCATCGCGATTGGGGTCTCGCTTCTTACGGGCGACCACCCGACGGCGGCTTCCGTGAACTTCCTTCTTACCGTGGGCGAGATTCTGGACGAGTGGACGCACAAGAAATCCGTGGACGACCTGGCAAAGAGCATGGCCCTGCAAGTCGACGAGGTGTGGCGGCTTGGCGAGGACGGCATGGCCGCGGAGGTTCCCATTTGTCAAATTGTGCCGGGCGACCGCATCGTGGTGCATACCGGCCACGTCCTGCCGCTCGACGGTATCCTGGAGGAGGGCGATGTGTTGCTGAACCAGGCGTCGCTAACCGGCGAGAGTGTTCCCGTCGCGAAACGGCCGGGGACGGCGGTCTACGCGGGCTCGGTCGTGGAGGAGGGGAACTGCGTTGTGCGCGTTACCCACGCAAGCGGCGAGAACCGTTACGACCGCATCGTCCACATGATCGAGGATTCGGAACGTCTCAAGTCCGGCGTGGAGAAGCGGGCCAGCCACCTTGCGAACAGCCTGGTGCCCTGGTGCCTGGGCGGGAGCCTTGTCACGTTCCTCCTTACGAGAAATGTATCCCGCGCCGTCTCGGTCCTGATGGTGGACTTTTCCTGCGCACTGAAGCTTTCCATGCCGATCAGCGTGCTTTCCGCCATGCGCGAGGCGAGCCGCCACAAGATTACGGTCAAGGGCGGCAAATACATGGAGATCATCAGCGAGGCGGATACCGTGATCTTCGACAAGACGGGGACGCTGACCCGCGCCTGCCCGACGGTGACCATGGTGGTTCCCTTCCACGGCGAGAGCGAGGCGGAAATGCTGCGGACGGCCGCCTGTCTGGAGGAGCATTTTCCGCATTCCGTGGCAAATGCCGTCGTCCGGGCGGCGAGGGAGCGGAACCTTCGGCACAATGAGATGCACGGGGAGGTGGAGTATGTCATTGCCCACGGCATCGCCTCGAAGATTGGCGACAAACGCGCGGTCATCGGGAGCGGGCATTTTGTCTTCGAGGACGAGGGCGTGCAAATCCTTCCGGAGGATTTGCCGCAGTTCGAGGCGCTTCCGCAGTCGGCCTCCTGGCTGTATCTGGGAATCGGGGGCGTGCTCTCCGCCGCGATTGGCATTTTCGACCCGCTGCGTCCGGAGGCGAGGGGCGCGGTGGAGGCCCTGCACAAGGTGGGAATTGAGAAGACCGTGATGCTGACGGGAGATAACAAAAGGACCGCGGAGGCGGTTGCCCGTGACCTTGGCATTGACGAGTTCCGGGCGGATGTGCTGCCCGAGGACAAGGCTTCCTATATCAAGGCGGAGCAGGCAAATGGGCGGACTGTTCTCATGATTGGCGACGGCATTAACGATACGCCGGCACTCTCGCTTGCGGATGTGGGGATTGCCGTGGGGAGCGGAGCGGTCATCGCGAGGGAGGTGGCGGATGTCACCATCGCCGCGGAGGATCTTACGGAGCTGGCGTGGCTTCGACGTCTTTCCGATGCCCTGATGCAGAGGGTTCGCCACAATTATATCTTTGTCATGGGCTTTAACGGGGCGCTGATTGCGCTCGGGGCCTTCGGACTGCTGCCGCCCGCGACGAGCGCGCTTTTGCACAACACGTCCACGCTGCTGCTCAGCCTGCACAGTCTGACGTCGCTATTGGAGGAGAAAAAGGAAAATGAAAAAGCATAAGTTTTTTGCATGGATGACGGTGATTTGCTTCTTTCTGACCATTGTTACGGGGTATGAGAGGAAGTAAAATTATTATTTATCACTC
>CADCQU010000257.1 GCA_902803635.1 uncultured Lachnospiraceae bacterium
TATCTTTTCGAACAGTGAAGAAAAACAATATTTTTAACAAAAGACTATATATCTTTTTTACTTTTTAATGTTTTTTATAACCTGCTTCTCGCTCTCGAATGTCGGACATATTTCATAAATATTCACAGGCTTCCTCCGTATTCAATGTTTTTTTCCGGCAAATTTCAGTTGCGTGTGCTGAAAGCCCTCAATGCTTATTTCCTCTTTTTCTTCTCCGGCAGCTCCTCCCACATGCTTTCGACCAGCTTGCAGAGGAAGTCCCGGTCGTCCACCTCCTCTACCAGAAGCATCTCTTTCGCACCCTCATACGGGAGCTCTCTGGGCGCGTCCGGAAGGAGCTCTATCGCTGCCGGAACTAGTTTCACCAGCAGCCTGTCATCGTAGATTCCCCCGAACACCTTTCCACGGTAGTACAGGATATACTCCCCCATCATCGCCCGGCAACTGATTTCGTCCAACGCAGACAACTGTCCCAATACAAACTCCAAATATCCTTTTGTTGATGCCATAATGCTTTCTCCTATTTCACAAACAGAAACATCATTTCCATCATAATCCCCAAGGTATTCCACCTTTTCATTTTCCTCTTAAAAAAATAGTCAATAGAAATGTTACACTTCAGTTGACCCTTCGGTTCTGTCATTCTGAGAAGCGCGTCCTTCGGACATTCCTAAATCGAATCGCCTACGGCGATGAGGGATGATGAAAAGCGATGAAGAATCCCGTCAACTTTGCAAAAAGCCTAACGGGATCCTTCGGTTGCCTTAGCATGCAGAAAAACGTCCAGTGAACGTTTTTCTGTCTCGCTCAGGATGACAGGCCTTCATGAAGCAAATCTTCCTTTTTCAATAGGGTAACATCGAAATTGTGATTTGTTATTTGTACTATTTCACGACTTTCGAATCCTTTTAGATACATTACGTCCTAAATAACAGTTTCTACTTTCAATCAATTGGAGACGAAGTTTTCCCTCGTTACTGCTCCGTACGCATTAGTTCTTCATTTGACAAATCCGCCGCAGCGATTTGTTCCAAAGCTTCCTGCAGAAGCTTCTCCGCATCGGCCCCCACGAGGTCGAGGCCATTTGCCTCGAATTTACGGACATCGGGAATCCCGTAGAAGCCTTGCGCGAGCGCACGGACGTAACCAAAGCCGAATTCCTCTGGAACATAGCTTCCGCCGGCCGTGGTGACATAGAAGAGCTGCCTGGCCCGGCACAGGCCGACCGGGAAGCCCTCCTCAGAATAGCGGAAGGTGAGGCCGACCACGTTGACCTGCTCCAGATACTGCTTCAGCGCGGCCGGGAAGGACAGATCCCAGTACGGAGCTGCAATCACGATGGTCTTTGCATTTGCAAATTGCCTTGCCAAATGAAACATCGGGGCTTCGAAGTTCCCCGCCCAAATCTTTGCATCCCTCTCACGAAGAAACTCCTCGTCCGCCACCGGAAAACAAATGTCGGCAAGCCGAACCTCCTCCACCGACCCTTCCAGCCTTGCCAGCAGCACGTCCGCCAATCTTCTCGTCCTCGACTCCTTCCGCACACAGGCGTTAATGAACAAAACCATCGTCGTCTCCCTTCCTATATGTCCCGTTCCTCTTTGGAACGTCCTTTTACACCTTCAAACTCTTTTCTCTAACTCTAAAGGTTTGAGCACCTGCGGGATTCCGGCGAAAACACGGACAACCATCGCCGCCCTCTCCGCAAGCAGGCAGGCGAGCCGCCCGGAAGCCTCCCGCGCGGACCGTTCCCCAGAATCGATGGGAACCACGCCCCCGCCGACCTCGTCCACGATTACGATATCCGCCGATGATAGCTCCTCCGCGAGAGCCTCGATTTCCTCTGACGATCGTCCTGCCGCCAGCACCCCCGCGTTTGGCACAATCCGGCAAATGTTCCGCGATTCCTCCACATCCTCCGGATTTTCCTTCTCCGCCTCCCCGCTTTTTGCGCTCTGGCAAATGCCCGGTTCGGAAGGAAGAGAAAAATCTTGTGATTGCAAACATTCCGCACTTCGTGCTCCATGTTCTTGCGACCTCGATATGCTTGCTCGCGCAAGCGCGGCAACCTCATCGAGGTCTGGTGCTACAAATACAGCCTCCTGCCCCCGTGACGTTGCAATCTGCCTTGCATACTCCGTCTTCCCCGACCAGCACGGGCCAATTATTAGAATCATTTCCTTCTCCCTGTCATTCTGAGCGAAGCGATACTTTGTATGCAGAAAA
>CADCQU010000258.1 GCA_902803635.1 uncultured Lachnospiraceae bacterium
AAGGACGAGTCCCTCATTGCCTTCTCCAACCAACAGCTCTACAACGGCAAGCTCATCACCTTCCCGAATCCCGCGCGCCTTCCGGACCGCGGCCTGGAATATGTCTACGTCCCCGACGGGTACTACGAGGGCTCCGGCAAAAACTGCAACATCCCGGAGGCACAAAAATGCCTGTCCCTGGTGCTGGCGCATATCGAGAAACATCCGGAGCGATCCCTCGGCATCATCGCCTTCTCCGAAAAGCAGCAGACGATCATCGAGGACGTCATCAACGAGTACCGGATGCAGAACCCGCAGTTCGAGGACTTCTTTGCCGCGTCCAGGGAGGAACCCTTCTTCGTAAAAAACCTGGAAAACGTGCAGGGCGACGAGCGCGATACGATCATTTTCAGCATTTGCTACGCGAAAAACGTGCAGGGACGCATGTACCAGCGTTTCGGCCCCCTTGGACACGAGGGCGGCGAGCGGCGGCTCAACGTCGCCATCACCCGCGCAAAATACAACGTCAAGCTGGTCGGCTCCATCCTGCCCACGGACATCGCCGTCAAGGAGGGAACCAAGGAAGGCGTCCGCCTGCTCCGCGACTACATCACCTATGCCATGCAGGGAAGCTCGTCCGGCATTGCCAGCGGAAACAAGGCTGCCGAGGAGCCATTTGCCGATTACATCGCCTCCTTCCTTGAAAAGGAGGGCTTTGCCTGCTCCCGGAACGTCGGCATGTCACAGTACAAGGTCGATATCGCCGTGCGCGCCAAGGATAAGCCGGACACGTTCCTGGCCGGAATCGAATGCGACGGTCAGAATTACTCCAACACCCGGACGGCCCGCGACCGCGACGTTCTTAGGCGGAGCGTCATGGCCTCCCTGGGCTGGTCGCTCTACCATACCTGGTCCATGGCCTGGTTTTTGAATCCCGAAGAGGAGAAAAAGCGGCTGCTCGGTTTCCTTGCCAAGTGCGTGTCTCCCCAGGAAGCGGAGGTGGCAAATGCCTCCGCCGCCTTGCGTTCCCTGTCGAAGCGAAGTGACAGCTTCTCCTTGACCGAGGAGCCAGCGCTAAGATTCTCGTCGGAGCGTTCTGCCGCCGATTTCGTCCCCCTCTTCCCCGGCTACCAGCAGGCCGACCCCTGGAAGGCCCCCTGTCCGCCGACGGAGGACATTTACGCGACGCTCGCAAAGCGCATCCTCTATGTCGTCAAATGCGAGCACCCGATACATGTGGAGGAGCTCTACCGCCGTCTTTCCCCCGTTTTTGGCCGGCAGAAGATTACCGCGCCCATCCGGAGGGCGATCGACGACTGCATCCAAGGCCAGCTGAAAAGAAAGGTAGAACTCCGCGACGACTTCCTCTACTTAAGCGGGGCTGATATCCAGGCGAAATCCCCGCAGCCAGGGGAGGAACCCCGGGTCATCGAGCATATCAGCCCGGAGGAGATCCAGGATGCCATGTGCCAGATCCTGTCCCTCGCCCTCGGGCTGCCGCCAAAGGCCCTCCTTGGCGAAACCGCCCGGCAGCTCGGCTACGCCCGTACCGGCCCGAAAATCAACGAAATCCTCGCCGAAAACTACAAGGCCCTCCTTGCGGCAGGAAAAATCAAAGAGACCGACGGCAAAGCAGGCCTCGCCAATCTCTGAGTAGCTCCCCTAATCATTTCGAGCTGTATGGTTGTATCCTAAAATGGCATGATCTGTCATTCTGAGGAGCGAAGCGACGAAGAATCCCATTAGGATTGAGTAATGTTAGACGGTTTTTTCGTCATTTTTCATCATCTCTCATCGCCGTAAGCACTTTGGTCCAGAGATGTCCGAAAGGCGCACCTTCAGAAGGACAGATTGTGTCGCTTGGATTCGCAACCGTACGTCTCATTTTTCTTAGTTTCGGAGGATAACACAATGAGCGATTCGACAATAGCGGCGTTTCCGTTTATGCAAGCTACTTACACCGATCTAGACGACCTCGTGAACGACATGGCCGCCCACTGGGAAGAAGGGAAAGCTCTGTTGTTCAGCGGAAAACTCCGGGAGCACGTCCGAAAATCCCACCCCTCTCTTGCTAACGCTTGTAGCGCAGTCGAGAAGGAGTATGCACAGCAACCCGAGGAAGCCGACCATCTCTTCCTGCAGTGGCTCTGCAAGTATCCCGGAATCCGCGGTCTTTATTACCAGGGAAAAGCTTACGGCGGCCTTCCAGACCTTGCCGCAGTCCTGTCAGGCAAGGTCACCGCAAAAACTGCTTCGTACAGTACGAAGGCTGCTCCCGATACGAAATCTGCTTCGTCCGCTACGAAGGCTGCTCCCGATGTAAAATCTGCTTCGTCCAATGGAAAGGCTGCTCCCGATACGAAATCCGCTTCGTCCAATGCGAAGGCTGCTCCCGATGTAAAATCTGCTTCGTCCAAAGCAGAGCTGCAGAAACTTCTCCACCATCTGCTTCTCACCCAGCTTCTTTGCACCCTCCTGAAAAATTTGGGTGCCAAACAGGAGCTTCTGGACAACGTCAGGTTCCTCGAAAAGGAATGCGCCAAGACGAACACAAAATTTGCGCCGGAAAACGCCATCCCCATGCTGGAGGTTTTCCTAAACGACCGGAAAACCCTACTTTTCGACGGGCAAACATTTCAATCGCCGGCAGAGCTCGCCCGTTATCTCCAGGAATTCGCGGACATCTCCAAGTCCGCCCTCTCCCGGAAGATCCAGCCTCTCTTCCAGAACAACGACAACTTCGCCCCCTCCTTCGAGGCCTTCATCTTGATGCACGGTTTCGCGCACGAACTCACCCTCTGGAAAGGCCGTTTCCAGGAAATCACTACAAAACCTTACGATTCCTCCGATACACCACCTACGGAAGAAGCGTTCCCAGATGATTACATACAGAGTTGAACCTTCCCCTGTTGTACAGCATTTCCCATGAATGTCCCCATATAAACGTGTTCCCATTTTCAGGTCACTCAGGAACCCCTGCTAATATAGGTTTTTCTGTGCCGGAAAAGGCTTGTCATTCTGAGCGAAGCGATGCCTCAGTGTGCAGAAAACAGTCTGGTTGCCATGCATACGGAGAAAGCTCCAGTGGAGCTTTCGGAAAAGGACTGTTTTCTGCAAGAATCTATACAAAAGGGGATACCTTCTGTCTATATATTTCGCTTCGACCGTAGCCATCGCTTCAATATACCTTCGGTATCTCCCCAGCGATACCGTAGATCTCCTTGAAATGCTCAAGATCTGCATCGCTGCCCACCAGCATCTCGTCCACTATCTTCCCGCTCACAAGGTCGCGGAATCCCGCGACCTTCTCCCCGGTACAGATACTCACCCGCAGCACCGGCTCCACCTTCGTCGCATCATAGCTCTTCTTCGGCGATTTCTTCCTTCCAAACATCTCTTTTTCCTCCATCTGCTAAACAAATATCTCAATCCTGCACAAGCCGCCTCGCTGCAAGCTGCAAATCTCCAAGCTCGGCCCGAAGTCTTGCAAGTCTCTCCGTGGATTTGCTCCCGGGATCATAGTCCGGGCAATCCAGAAAACGGTCAAGAAGATCCGCATCCTTTAAAATCTCTGCCTGCGGCCCATGCACCAAATGCTTGTCCGAGTGGAAATATATTGCCGCGCAGATTTCATCCACCTCCTCCTTGGTGAAGGAAACGGTATTTTCCTCTGCCACTAATTCCTCTTGCGTGGCTTCTTTCCCGGCACCCATCACCGAGCAGCATGCTCCACCACTCTGTTTCTGCGTTTTTCCGGCACTGCACGCACTCTCCAGCAGCTCCCTCGCCCGCTCCGCACCCCGATGGGCATGCTCCTTCCGAATGCCTGTCTCCACGGCCCAAAGATCATGGAGAAGCCCCGCAATCCTCGCAAGCTCTTCATCCTCTCCGCGAAGCCTCGCCAGTCCTCCGGCAATTGCCGAAACCGACGCCGTATGCCGCCGCCCTTCCATCACAGCGTCACAAGCAGGGCAAGCCGCAAGGCACCTGTTCCAAAGTTCCCGACACCATAAATATCTTTCCATGTTGATTTCCTCCGTTTCCAAATTGTTCTGCCTGTCCGTTTCACCCACATTGCAGCGTTTTCTGTCATTCTTAGGAGCATGTCCTTCGGATCTAACCAAATCGAATCACCTACGTTGATAAGAGCTAATGAACATTTTTCTGTCTCGCTCAGAATAAAGCTTCATGCGCTGGCGCACACCACCATGGGGCATTATTTCGTGTACGCGCATCTCGAAACTGTATCACCATCCCCGTTTCTTCGGATCCTCGGTTCCAACCGCAGAGTAAAGGAGCGCATTCATAATCGCGGCTGCTACGGTACTGCCGCCCTTCCGCCCCATCGCGGCAATTACCGGCACGTCATATTCCCGGCAAATGCGCACCACCGTTTCCTTGCTCTCCACGACATTGACAAACCCTACCGGCACAGCAATGACAAAGGCCGGCCGCAGACCGTTTTCAATCTCCTCGCAAATGGCAAAGAGCGCAGTCGGAGCGTTCCCAACGACAAATGCAAGCCCGCCAGTTTCTCCGCCTTTCGCCTGCCTCTTTCCCAAATGCTTTGCCGCATAGTGCACGGCCGCCACCGCCCGGGTAGTTCCTGCCTCCTTCGCCGCATGGGCAACGTCCGCATCCGCCATAAAACAATGCGCCTCCACCCCAAGCCGTTCCATCGAAGGCCGGCTCAGTCCCGAAAGGGCCATATTCGTATCTGTCACGATGTCCAATCTCCGCCCGTTCTGCCCATTCTCGAAAGAAACACCCTGTTGTTTCGTGCCGCTCCCAAAGGACACAGCCTGACGATTTGTACACGCTGCAAAAGGCGCATCCTGATACTTAATATCCCTCTCAATGTCAGGACAACCGCGGAGAGCCATCATCACCCTGAAAGAAGCATTTTCCGAAAAGTACAGATTCTCCGCATAATCGAAATCCGCCGTTGCATGGATCACCCGTCGGACGATGGCCGCATTCTCTTGTGGCAGCGAAATTCCACGCTCCCGCAATTCCCTTGCAATAATCTCCATGCTGGCGTTCTCAATCTCCGCCGGTCTTCCATATCGCATTATCGTCCCCTTCTAAAAATTCCTTCATTCGCCGCAGAAAAAGTTCCATGCGGAACAGCGATTTTACGGCCATCATTTTTCCGCATCTATTTCCTCTCCAACCGTCTCAGGAATAATAGTAACGTTAAACCAATATTTTGCGAAACGAACCAGCCTGTTTCAACGAAGTCATCTGGTTCGTAACGGGGCTTCCAATATAACATTTCCTTAAGAGTTTTTCACGGTGGCATTATATGCATTAGTACTCTATTCCTCTCCGTGCACGAACCCCATCGGCATACGGATGCTTCTCTGCCTCCATCACCGTCACATAAGCCGCCGCCTCCCGCATCCACGGGAGCGGGTCGCGGCCCGTGAGGACGATCTCCGTCCCGGAAGACCGCCGCTCCACCGCCTGTTTCAGCAGTTCCTCGTCCACCATGCCAAGCCGCGCGGCCGCGCAGGCCTCGTCAAGGACAAGAATATCCGCCGGCGTGTCCAACGCTTCCCGAAGAAGCTCATCCATCCGCCGCCGCGTCTCCTCCCTCTCCTCTTTCGACATTTTCGAGACAAATGTCCCCGCCCCGCCGCTAAGGACGCGCACGCCGAGCCTTCGCAGAGGCTCCAGCTCTCCGCTCCGTCCATTTTTCAGAAACTGAACGAAAACCACGCGAAGCCCCTGACCAACCGCCCGCAGACAAAGCCCCACTGCCGCCGTCGTCTTCCCCTTGCCCTCTCCCGTATAGAGATGCACAAGGCCAAGACCGCTTTTTGGAACCATGCTGTTACGGCAAGTTTTCGCCGCCTCTCCCCTGTCGAATCCAAGAATCTCATAGATTCTGTCCATGTCAATATTGTCGCGCACAACCCTTGCAAGCTCCGCATACTGTTTTTCTCGAAAATCCATTCGTCTTCCGGAGCCCAGTACCTGCGCTGCCCTCTTCGCTTCATCAGAACATCCCTTTTCCTTCGAAAGCCATTCCGAGAGCCGATTCACCATCTCCCCCGTATCAAAAAGCCCGTGCAGGTACGTCCCAAACACCTTTCCGCATTGCGCACCGTCGTAACTATATTTATTTATACAATTATCCAAAGAGCCGTTTCGAGACACTACCCTTGCAAACGCCTCCCCAAAAACTTCAGACCGTCCGTTGTGGATTTCATACCCCTCCATCTTCGCCCCGGCAAATGGCCCTGCGAGCGCGACGGCCTCGGTTCTGGCAAGCACCTTCTCCCCCGAAAGCACGGTGCGCACCGGCAGAAGTCCAAGCCCTTCCTCGCTGCCGCCGCCCAAAAACTCCAGTCCTTCCGGATCCTCGACCACCTCCCCGAGCATCTGGTAGCCGCCACAAATGCCAAGCACCGGGACACCTTCTTTTGCCAGCCGAACAATCTCCGATGCAAGTCCCTTCTCCTTCAGCCATCGCAGATCCTCGATTGTATTTTTCGTACCCGGAAGAATAATAAAATCCGGTCTAAGGAGCTTTTCCACATCCCCCACAAATCGCAGCCCCAACACTGGGTGCTCGGTAAGTGGCAAAAAATCCGTGAAATTTGAAATATGCGGCAGTCGGATCACCGCCACATCCACCGGGTGGTCGTGCATTTGCCGGGCAAAAAGCGGCGAGAGGCTGTCCTCGTCATCAATCTGCACATTAAGAAAAGGAACGACGCCAAGGCAGGGAAGCCCCGTCCTCTCCTCCAGCATCGAAACTCCCTCCGTAAAGAGTGCGCGGTCCCCACGAAACTTATTGACAATCGTCCCCTTCACCCGCGCCCGCTCCTCTTCTGGCAGGAGCCAGAGCGTCCCGCAAAGCTGCGCGAACACCCCGCCAGGGTCAATATCGCCCACAAGGAGCACCGGAGCGTCCAAAAGCTCCGCAAGGCCCATGTTCACGATGTCATCCTTCCGAAGGTTGATCTCCGCCGGCGAGCCCGCCCCCTCGATCACGATAATGTCATTTTCTGCGGCAAGGGATTGGTAGGCTGCAAGAATCTCCGGAACAAGGCTTTTTTTCATTTGAAAATACTCCCTCGCCCGATACTGCCCCCGCACCTTCCCGTTCACGATGAGCTGGCTGCCGGTTTCGCTCGACGGTTTCAAAAGGATCGGGTTCATGCGCACGTCCGGCAAATGTCCCGCCGCCTCGGCCTGCACGGCCTGCGCCCGTCCAATCTCAAGGCCGTCCGGCGTCACCGCGCTGTTTAACGCCATATTCTGGCTCTTAAACGGGGCGACCCGCCAGCCGTCCTCCCGGAAAATCCTGCAGAGCGCGGTCACGAGGAGGCTCTTCCCCACCCCCGACATCGTTCCCTGTACCATCAGGCATTTCGCCATATCCCCATCCCTTTCGCACACTGTCATCCACGTCTTTCTGTATTATCCACAGTAATCAAAGTCATACGTTCAGAGCAGTTGCCCCTCGTTGCACGGAAGATACGGGACGTTCTCCCACGAAATGTGGAGTATGCGAACCGTTCCCAAAGCTCTCATTCCTTTGCAGACTTCCGCTCTTTTCTCTCCTTCGTATTCTGCAGCATGCTTACATACGCCAAAAGCCGCCGCTTTTTCGCCTCCGACAGCTCCCGGCAGCCCTGCATGATCTGCAAATCCAACTCCCCCAAAAGATATTCTTTCCCGCTCTCCGCATTTTCCTCCGTTCCCGAAGCTTCGAAGCCTTCCACAACTTCCGAAGCTGGCAAAGTTCCCTCAGCACCCGAAGCTCCCGTAGTTCCCACAGCTTCCGTAGATTCCAAAACGGCTGAATCCCTTGAAGCGTCAAAAGCTTCCGCCGCAGGCTTCCCAAGCAAAAGCTCCTCCGGTGTAACCTGCAAGGCCTCGCAGATCACCATGATCTTGTCCGCCCCTGGATTTGTATTCTTTTTCTGCCAGTCAAAGATCGTGTGCCTCGAAATCCCCGTCATCCGCGAGAGTTCCGGCATCGAAATCCCCCGCTCCCGCATCATTACAAACAGTCTCTCACTAATCGTCATTGAAAGCCTCCCTTCCCTGCAACTTTTCTTTCCATCCTATCAATTCCCTGACTACCTTCTTTTCACTGGCATCCCGAAAATATACATTAAATCTTTATTTTCCATATTGACAAAGTTTAATAATACCCAAATACACAAATAGGAAATATTACTCCGTTGTAGCACACAGCAGCGCAAAGAATTTTTCTCTTCCAAATCACCGAATCTCCCTCTCCTCGCCGACAATCTCCGCCTCGGTATTTTCCTCCACAAAAAGGGAGATTTCCTCCATCAAACTGTCCGCCAGCGCATTGTGCGGGACGATTGCCGCCACGCCAATAACGATCAGCTGGTGCACATCCTGCGCATCCACCTCCGCCGCAGAAACATGGAATCTATTCTGCAGCTTCGCGATGAGACTCTTCACGATCATCCGCTTTTCCTTCAGACTGTGCACCCAGGGTGCCCGAAGCCGAAACACCATCGCCGCAATCCTCATACGTCCTCCTCCATATCGCCCATTTGTTTGCATATGCCCACTATAGCACGCTTTTTCCCATTTGGCAAGCCTTTTTCGAAGATATGTTCTGTTTTTTTGCGCTAATTCAGCTTACCTTGACCTCCCCACGTTCCAGCACCTGCCTCGTCGCCTCGTCCAGCCCGTCATCCGTAAACAATAATTTCGGTCTGTCTGCGATGTTCAGTGGAACCGTTCCGGCCTGGTGAAACTTTTCGCTCTCGGTAAGCAGGACAAGAATATCACAGGATGCCGCCATATCCCGGACCGCCTGGGCCCGCAGCTGGTCCTTATTTGTAAACCCGATGCGTTCATTCCAGCCATCCGTCCCGATAAAAAAGTATTTGACATGATAGTTCATGGCGGCTTCCCGGACCATGGGGCCAACAAGGCACTGGGAATCGTTCTGATAGATGCCGCCCAGGAGAATCGTCTGGATATTCCGGTATTTCCTGATATATTCAACAATAAACACACTATTGGTGATAATTGTAAGGGACTTCCTTGTTTCCGCCAGCCGGGCCGCGAGGAGGGCGCAGCAGCTTCCGCTCTCCACCATGAGCGTGTCCCCGTCCGCAACCAGCTCCGCGGCCCGAATTGCAATTTTCCTTTTCTCTTCATAATGATAGGCGAGGCGGCTTGCAATATCATCCGTTTCCGGAAGTTTGGCCGAGCCATGGTCACGTAGAATCAGCCCCTTTGCCTCCATTTCATCCAAATCTTTACGCATCGTCACTGGCGATACGCCAAGTTCTTTCGAGAGCACGGCAACATCCAGCTGGTGGTTCCGTGTCAGAAGCTGTAAAATCTGTTCCGTCCTGTCTTTCTTTATTCTGGGCATACTTCACAATCCTTTATCATTTCCATCCAACACGCAAGGGCTTAGAACAGGCAGAGACAAATGCCGAGCCTCTACCCTTCTCGCGAACCGCAGCTTTCCAATGGAAGCTAAATTCCTTTCGCAGCTCTGTGAAATAGGATAGGCGGAGGCAAATGCCGAATCCCTGCCCTTCCTCGCGAGCCGTGTGCTGCCAAATGCATTCAAATTCCAATTCAAGGCTCGCAGCCCCGACGTTTCAGTTCAGCTTGCTTTTCTGTCATTCTTCCTAAATTTATCAAGAAAAAATCTCTACCTGTACGGTTAGCCCACGATGTAACGTTTTCTGTCATTCTGAGGCGCGCGTCCTTCGGACATCCCAGAATCTAATCGTCTTCGGCGATGAGGAATGAGGAAAAGCGCCGAAGAATCCCGTTAACAGCAGCGAAAAGCTTACGGGATGCTTCGCTTCGCTCAGAAGGACAAGCTCTAATATGGAAGGTGATTCCTTTTCGTGCGTTCAACCGTACAGTTGGAAAAATCTGAGCTTCGCCCAGAATGACACGCCTTTCGTCAGGCAGAACAGCTATTTCAACGTGGCCGCCTGAACAATAACATCCCGACGCCTCCCCCATTATACCATAATTTAAATATGGCGCAATAATAAGTTTCTTATGAAAATAATCCTGCTTTTGATAAAAAGGATATTGACAAAATCACCCGCTTTATGCTATAAATAACTTACGGACGTAAGTTATAAGCCAGCCCAACGAAATTATAGGAGGCGTTTATGGATTATAAGAAGTATTTCGGCAGCCTGACTCCCAGGATGCAGCAGTTTCGGGAAG
>CADCQU010000259.1 GCA_902803635.1 uncultured Lachnospiraceae bacterium
CGTCAACTTTGCGAGAAACCTTACGGGATTCTTCGCTTCGCTCAGAATGACAAGCCTTTCACGATGCGGACAAGCCTTTATCAGCAGTGTCACCTGAACTGTAACGAGCAGACCTCACCGTTTTTTTCTTTTTTCTACTTTTCTCTTGACAAATGTCTCTTCCCATGGCATAATTCTTCTTTGTTACGGGGTATGGCGTAGCTTGGTAGCGCGCACGGCTGGGGGCCGTGAGGTCGCGAGTTCAAATCTCGCTGCCCCGACTTTTGAAAAATGGCGTCGATCCACTGCGGGTCGGCGCTTCTTTCTTCATAAATGGAATTATCATAAGGAGAACATTTTATGGATAAGGCAAGCCTCACAGAACTCCGCAAGGCCCTCCGCAAGGACCATCCCCCGGTGGACTGGATTTTCAGCTTCTACGTGACCCCGGAGAACGACATTTCCTGGAAATCGTTCCGGAAATACGCCTCCCTCGACCAGGACGAGCAGTTCCGATACAAGGATATTTTCAAGAAGGCCCTCTCCGGCTCCTTCGGGAAGGAGCTCTCCTCGGTGCCCCTCCCCGAGCAGGCTCCCGAGCTTTACGGCCTCCGCACGATGGAAAATGAGGAGCCCGAGCTTCTGGATGCCTTTGCCGGGGACGTGGCGGCCTCCTTCGACCACACAAATCCCTATTTTGCGATGTTGGCGCACATCGCCTACGACGTCCCCGCGATGGGAACGGACCGCCGGCGGCTTGAGGACGGCGACGTCGTCTTCCAGAGCCTTCTCTTTGCCATTTGCCCCGCCCAGCTCTCGAAGCCGGCCCTCGGCTACAGCGACAGCGACGGCGTTTCGGAGCTGAGCCGCCGCTGGACCATCGGCGGGCCATGCGAGGGCTTCCTCTATCCGGCCTTTGTCGACCGCATCGGCGACCTCAACGAGGCGCTGTACCGGGCGCACAAGGAAATCTCGTCGGGGCTTTTCAAGACATTCTTCGGAGAGGCCGAGAAGCCCGTGCCCGCCAAGGCCCAGAAGGAGATTTTCAACAGCCTCATGGACGCGATGGATGTCACGATGGAGTCCGCCTCGCTCCTCCAGAACGACCTGGCAAATCTCGCCGCCGAGGAGGTGGACCTTCTCGAAAAGGAGACCGCCCGGGGTCTTGCGGAGCGCTGCGGGATTCCCACGGAGAATTTTGACGAGACCTTCGAGGATGTCGTCGGGGACGTGCCGCTCACGATCTCGGCCCTCCTCGACAAGGCGGTCACGGTTTCCACGGACAGCGCGACCATCCGCCTTCCGGCCGACCGTGCCCAGCTCATCCACACCCGGATGCTCGACAAAATTCTCTGCCTGGTTCTCCCCGTGGACGGCGCGATCCTCGTGAACGGCATCCCTGCGACCCTCGCAAAGAACGTCACCGGGATCCGCGAGCAGGATGCGGCAAATGCAGCCGCCGAAACACCTCGTGAAGATGCGGGTACGGAAGTGCTGGCAAATGTTTCCGCAACACCGCTTGACAATACAGAAGATGGGGCGAAGGTCGCTCCGGAGGATGATCACCACGCATCTCCGGATGGTGAAGGGTCAGACGAAGCACTTGCCTCGGAGGTTCCGTTTTAATATTCTCCTCCCCTTTACGAAGGCCCCCTCTCCGTCACGGCTTCGCCGTGACACCTCCCCCTTGAGGGGGAGGCAAGAGGAGCAGACGCCTTTGGGGGTTCGTATGTACAACCATCTCCCCCCAGGGGAGGCAAGGGGCGTTGTGCCACCATTTTCCTGATTCTTCATGCAGAAACCCGCCAGCCATGATTGGCTGGCGGGTTTCTTATGGTTTTATTGAAGATAGCTCTGCACCGTGATGCCAAATTCCTCCAGAATCTGGCGGATGTCTTCTTCGCTCAGCGTGCCGTAGATCTCGGCCCGGCGGATGATCTCCTGAATCACGGGAAGGGCGGCAAAGATGATTGCAACCGCGATGCCTATGCCGAGAATTCCCAGAATGAGGCCGGTAATCCAAAGTCCCTTGTTCTGCCCCTTGCAGCCCGCGACGATGCCGCAGATAATCGACACAAGCCCGAAGATAAAGGGAAGGACGACCGTAAAGCAACAGACGACCGAGAGGATGCCGAAGATGAGGCACACAACGCCGGCCGCCTGACTCTTCTTCGGAGGCTGGAAATCAGTGGCTGGCGCACCCTGATTTGGATTCCCCGGCTGCGGCGGATAACCGCCGGTCGGCGGCGGATAGTAACCGCCCGTCGGCGCGTAGCCGCCGGTTTGCGCGTAGCCGCCATTGGCCGCATCGTAACCGCCGTTCTGGGGCGCGTAGCCGGCATTTGCCGCATCATAGCCGCCGTTTTGCGCGTAGCCGCCATTTGCCGCATCATACCCGGTTTGGACAGGGTAGCCCGCATTTGCCGCATCGTAACCGCCGTTTTGAGTCACATAGCCGGCATTTGCCGCATCGTAGCCGGTTTGCGGGGCATAGCCGTTATTCACATCGAAGCCGCCATTTGCCGCGTTGGGCTGGCCGACAGGCTCCCAGCCGGTATAATCCGGCTGCAACGGGGCATTTGCCGAGGGGGAAGCATTTTGAAGGTTATCCACACGGCCATAGGCCTGATTTTCATTTGTATGATCGTCCATCGTTTCCTCCCTGGTGCGTGGGAAAATCTGCACCTGCGGAACGGCTCACAGCCTGTCCGCAGGTGCGGGATGCATCATAAAAATCCTGCTGTTTACTTTGGATTTTCAGTTATCGATGAGCTTGCCTTCGTTGTTCCAGCTGTAGAGCTTGCGGATCTGCTCGCCAACCTTCTCCGACGGATGCTCGGAGGCAAGCTTGCGCATGGCCTTGAAATGGACCTGGCCGCCGGCCGGGGACATGTCGGTCAGGAATTCGTGGGCGAAGGAGCCGTCCTGGATGTCCGCGAGAACCTTCTTCATGGCCTGCTTGGTCTCCGGGGTGATGATCTTCGGGCCGGTGACGTAATCGCCGAATTCGGCCGTGTTGGAGATGGA
>CADCQU010000260.1 GCA_902803635.1 uncultured Lachnospiraceae bacterium
CCGGCAAGGCTCCATCAAGGGGGTATGGAAGGATGAAACGACCCAAAAGAGGGAAATCATCCTTCCGGCAAGGCTCCATCAAGGGGGCATGGAAGGATGAAACGGCCCAAAAGAGGGAAATCATCCTTCCGACAAGGCTCCAGCAAGGGGCATGGAAGGATGAAACGACCCCAAACAGGGAAATCATCCTTCCGGCAAGGTTCCTGCAGGGGGGCATGGAAGGATGAAACGGCTCAAAAGAGGGAAATCATCCTTCCGGCAAGGCTCCAGCAAGGGGGTATGGAAGGATGAAACGGCCCCAAACAGGGAAATCATCCTTCCGAGAGAAAGAAGGGAGGAGGTTTGCATTTGAATCTACGGCATGAATGGAAGCACGAGATTAACTACACAGATTTTCTCGTGCTGCAAATGCGGCTTCGGGCGATTTTGCATCCGGATCCGCATGCAATCAACGGGAAATACATGATTCGAAGCGTCTACTTCGACACCCCGTCCGACAAGGCCCTGCGGGAGAAGATCGACGGCGTAAACGAGCGGGAGAAGTTCCGCATCCGCTTCTACAACGGCGACACCTCGTTCATTTGCCTGGAAAAAAAGAGCAAGATTCACGGACTCTGCGGGAAAGAGAGTTGTGTGATCTCGGCAAATGAGGCCGCGCGGCTGTCACGGGGGGATTTAGCGTGGATGCTGGAGGGCAACCGGCCGCTCTGCCGCGAGCTCTTCACAAAAATGCGGGTGCAGCAGCTCCGCCCGAAAACGATTGTGGATTACACCAGAATCCCCTACACCTACGCGCCGGGAAATGTCCGGGTCACCCTCGACTTTGACATCCGCACGGGCGAGTATCGGACGGACTTCCTAAATCCGAACACGCTCACACTGCCGGCGGGCGAGACACCCATCATTCTCGAAGTCAAATGGGACGACTATTTGCCGGATATCGTGAAGGATGCCGTGTCCATCCCCGGACGGAGGGTAAGCGCATTTTCCAAATATGCACAGTGCAGGATTTACGGGTAAAACTTTTAGAAATTAACTATTTTTTCACTACGTAAGGGAGAATACCATGAGCTTTAATGACATTTTCAAATCCAGTTTCCTTGAGAACGTGACCGCGGTGAGCGTGACCGACATGCTCCTTACCATCGTCCTTGCCTTCTGCATCGGGCTTTTCATTTTCTTCGTCTACAAGAAGACATACCAGGGCGTGATGTTCTCGGCCTCGTTCGGCGTAACCCTGATCGCGCTCACGATGATCACCTCGCAGGTCATTTTGGCGGTGACGTCCAATGTCGTCCTCTCGCTCGGCATGGTCGGCGCACTGTCCATCGTCCGTTTCCGTACGGCCATCAAGGAGCCGCTCGACATCGCCTTCCTCTTCTGGTCGATTGCGGTCGGCATCATCCTCGCGGCAGGCATGATCCCGCTCGCGGTCATCGGCAGTGTCATTATCGGCCTCATCCTTCTCATTTTCGTAAACAAGAAATCGTCCCGGAATCCCTACATCGTCGTGCTTTCCTGTGAAAACCACGCGGCGGAGCAGGCGGCCATGCAATTTTTGCAGGCCCAAACCGAGCACTGCGTCGTGAAGTCCAAGTCCGCGCAGGCCGGTCTCGTTGAGCTGAACACTGAAGTTCGCTTAAAGGGCGACAACACCGACTTCGTCAACGAGATCTCCGCCATGCCGGGCATCCACAGCGCGATGCTGGTGAGCTACAACGGGGATTATATGGCATAAGTCAGCATAAATAGATTCATAAGTAGGAGTGATTTTATGGCAGCGAGCAAGCATATCGATAAAATATGTGTGGCCGTCCTTGTCGTGACACTCGTCCTGACCGTGGTTTTTATGAACGGGGCGAGCCTCGGCCTGGCTTCCGCGGACCACAAGATGGGCTACGAGGAACGCCTTTTTTCCACCGACAAGGTGCACCAGATTGATATCGTGATGGACGACTGGGAGGGCTTCCTTGAGACCTGTGAAAACGAGGAGTACGCGAATTGCACGGTCCTCATCGACGGTGAGAAATGCGGGAACGTCGCGATCCGCGCGAAAGGGAATACGTCCCTGAGCAGCGTGAAGTCCATGGGCAGCCAGCGGTACAGCTTCAAGCTGGAATTTGACCAGTACCAGAAGGGAAAGACGTACCACGGCCTTGACAAGCTCTGCCTCAACAACCTCATCCAGGACAACACACTGATGAAGGACTACGTCGTCTACCAGATGATGGATGACTTCGGGGTGGACGCGCCCCTTAGCAGCTACGCCTACCTCACGGTGAACGGCGAGGACTGGGGTCTGTACCTTGCGGTCGAGGGCGTGGAGGACAGCTTCTTAAGCCGGAATTACGGGTCGGAGACCGGTGAGCTCTACAAGCCCGACAGCATGAGCTTCGGCGGCGGCCGCGGCAACGGCAAGGGCTTCAACATGGATGACTTTGACTTTGGCTTCAACAAGGACAAGACGGAGGAGAGCGACAAGGATTCCTCCAGCGCGGCCGAGGCAAATGCAGGTGCCTCTAAGGAGGGTTCCTCCTTCGACGGGAACTTCCCGGACGGCTTCGACGGCAACTTTGACGGCAACTTCCCGGGCGGTTTTGACGGGAATTTCGACGGCAACTTCCCCGGACAGCCTCCGGAAGGCTTTAATGGCAGCTTCGATGGGCAGCTTCCCGAGGGCTTTGACGGGAGCTTTAGCGGAAAAGTGCCGGGCGGCTTTGGCGGCGGCGGCATGGGCGGCTTCGGCATGGGAAGCGACGATGTGAAGCTCAAATACATCGACGACGACCCGGATAGCTATTCCAACATTTTCGACAGCGCCAAAACCGATATTTCGACGGCGGACAAGACAAGGCTGATTGCCGCGCTTAAGAATCTGAGCGAGTACACCGACCTGGAAAATACGCTCGAGATCGACGAGGTGCTCCGCTATTTCGTCATCCACAACTTTGTTGTGAACGGGGACAGCTACACCGGCAGCATGATCCACAACTATTATCTCCATGAGAAGGACGGGAAGCTTTCCATGATCCCGTGGGACTACAACCTTGCCTTCGGCACCTTCCAGGGCGGCGGCGCGACGAACGCCGTGAACTCCTCGATGGATAACCCCGTATCCAACGGCAGCCTGGACGACCGCCCGATGGTCGGCTGGATTTTCTCGGACGAGAAGTATACGGAAGAGTACCACGAATACATTGCTGACTTCCTTGAAAAATGGATTTCGAGCGGGAAGCTTGCGACCATGATTGAGGAGACGGCCGCGATGCTCCGGCCCTATGTGGAGAAGGATCCCACGTCCTTCTGCACCGTCGAGAAATTTGACAAGGGCGTTGCGGCGATGCAGCAATTTGTCGCGCTTCGCGGTGAGGCCGTGGAAAAGCAGCTTGCAGGAGACGACACCGTGGTCGATGCAAGCGACCTCAACACCTCCGACATGGGCTCGATGGGCGGCGGCATGGGCGGAAATTTCGGCGGACGCTCCAGCAGCGGCTCCGACGGACAAGCCGGCGATGGCAGCTCCCGGAGCTTTGGCGGGCGCTTTAGCAAAGGCGGCTCCTCCAATGGAAACAGTGCGAACGGCGGAAATACGCAGACGACAGCGGCCAATACTACCGAAAGTGCCTCGGGAGAGGCTTCGGCAAATGTCTCCGCCGCCAATGCGGGGCAGTCGGGAAATACCGTCGAAGGTTCTTCTGGTCAATCGGCAAATGCCTCCGCCGATCCGGGGCAGTCGGGAGGTGCCGACGGGGCTTCTTCCGACCAGGCGGCCAACGGCACGGCAGGAACGCAGGGGCAATTTGCCAATCCGCCGGAAGGCTTCGACGGACAATTCGGCAACCTCCCGGAAGGCTTCGACGGGCCATTTGCCAACCCGCCGGAAGGCTTTGACGGGCAATTCGGCAACCTTCCGGAAGGCTTTGACGGGCAATTTGCCAACCCGCCGCAAGGAGCCGACGGGTCTTCGGAGAATACGGAAAATGCGGACGGAAAGGGGACGGAGAGTGGTGCTTCTACCGATTCCTCCTCCCTCAGAAGCTTCTCGCAAATGCCGAGCTCCGGGAGCTTCCCGAGCATGCAGGGCGGGAACAACCAGATGAACTCCTGGATCCTGGTCGGCATCTCCGTGGCCGTACTGGCCCTGGGAATCGTTGTCGCGATGAAGATAAAGCATTGATTTCGGTTTTTTGTGGTTTTTTCCTTCATTTTCCGTCTTGACAGCGGCGGCTTCTTCTTATACAATATGAAAAGTGTTCCGCCCATGCCGCAAAAACCGTGTCTCTAGGCTAAAGACGGAGCCGTAAAGAGAAACGTTTTAGTAGATTCATTGGAGGTATGCGTTTTGGCGAACATTAAGTCTGCGAAGAAGAGGATTCTTACGAATGCGAAGCGTGCGGCCCGCAACAAGGCGGCGAAGTCTGGCGTGAAGACGGCTGTGAAGAAGGTCGAGGCGGCGATCCTTGCCGGTGACAAGGCGGCTGCGACGACGGCTCTGGATGCTCTGAAGAGCGAGATGGGCCGTGCCACGGCGAAGGGCATCTACAAGAAGAATACGAATGCCCGCAAGATTTCCCGTATGTCGAAGAAGGTCGACGCGATTGGCTGAAGCTGACGTAATAAAATGTTTTCAATGCCCGGAGGACGACGGCTGCGTCCTTCGGGCTTTTTATTCACAGAGCCGCGTAAGGGAATTCATCGAGCTTGTACGGGTGAATACGTAAAAGGTTCAGTTTCTGGATACACGTAAAGACTCAATCCAACTACGGTCCGAACTCTTTAATTTTTCGTTGCTGTTGACGGGAGTATTCAGTGCTTTGCACCTCAGAATGACAAAAAATGTTTCTTTATATGCTTTTTAGCCAACCGTACACTTGGAAATTTACCCCCGTGCAAGCTGCACGAGGGCGAGCTCGACGCCGATGCGGTCGGTGAGGCGACCGGTCTTAATCTTCTCGTCGGTGTCGGCGAGGAGGCGGAGGGCGGCAAGGAGGGATTCGCGGGTGATGCCCCGAAGCTGTCCCTGGTAGCGGCGGATGGCGAAGGAGCGGATGCCGGTCTCTTTTTCAATCTCGAGCTGGGAGGCGCGGCGGTCCATGAGATCCTTGACCATGAGGAGGCGGTTGAATTCGCGCTCCAGCATCACGAGGATCTTGATGGGGGCTTCCTTGAGGCCGAGGAGCTCGGCGTAGAGGGCGAGGGCCGTGTCGGTGTCACGGCTTGCGACCGCGCGGAGCATGTCGAAGATATGGTCCTCGAGGAGGATGGTCGTTACCGCGTCGATGGCCGCGCGGTCGGCGACGAGCTCGGTGGAGGGGAAGGCCTGCGGTTGAAAGGGGACAGCGGCCTTGTCCTTGGTATGCGAAGACTTCGAAGTTTTCGAAGCTTCGGGGGTGTTTCCGAAATCTGCGGCATAGCCATACATTTCCGCTTCGAGGCGGGCTTCTTCGAGCGCGTAGGCCTCGGCGAGGGCGTCCTCCCGCCATCCGGCCTCCGCCTCCAGGCCGCGGAGGTAGTGGATGAGCTTGTCGAGCTCGGTGGCGAGGCGGGACATGTCATAGCCGGTGCGCTGGAGGAGGTACTGCAAATCCTCCTTGCGGATACGGATGCCCGCGCGGGCAAGGAGGCCCGCGCCCCAGCGAAGGAGCGTGGCCTCATTCTGGACCGGGAACTCGACGGCGTAGCCATTTGCCTGGATGGCTTTAAAAAGACGGCTCCGTTTGTCTATCTCGGCTTCCACGAAGACGAGGGTCGCGTAGGGAGGAACCTTTTTCAGGTAGTCCGGCAGGCGGTCGAGGGATTTTTTGAAAAAGCCGCTGTCCTGGATACGGACGAGCCGCCGGTCCGCAAGGAAGGGCAGCGTCTCGGCAAAGTCGATGATGGCCGTCTCCTCGGTCTTCGGGCCGTCGAGACGGAGGAAATTCAGACTATCTGAGGAGGGCAGGATGGCGTCGCAGAGCTTTTTTGCATAGTGAAGGCGGAGATAGGCCTCCGGGCCGTAGAGAAGGTAGATGCTCTTGAAATTTCCGCTCTCGATATCCGCGTTTAATTTTTTCATGGTGAACTCCTGGGGAATAGGATAGCCATAGTATGTTACAGTTCAGCTGCCCCTCTGGCTCTGTCATTCTGAGGAGCG
>CADCQU010000261.1 GCA_902803635.1 uncultured Lachnospiraceae bacterium
AAAATGTTCCGGAAGAACATCCACGGCGGGCGCATCAACCTGGAGAGCGAGGCTTTCTTAAAGCAGCTGACGACCGAGGTGCGGAACCGGACCACGGCCTTCATCGCGGCGGAGGATTCCTCCATCGAGCAGGGCATCACGGAGGAGGTTTCCAAGGGGGGCCTTGGCTTCAACTTCAAGTGGAACATGGGCTGGATGCACGACTCCCTGCTCTACTTTTCGAAGCATTTCAACGAACGCCGGAACCACCACAAGGTGCTCACCCACACGCCGGAGTACGTCTTCATGGAGAACTTCATCCTGGTGCTCTCCCACGACGACGTCTGCCCCGGAAAGGGCTCGATTGTGGACAAGCATCCCGGAAATGAGTGGGAGCGCCTGGCCGGCGTAAAGTCCCTCTTTGCGCTCCAGTTCACCCATCCGGGCAAGAAGCTGGTGTTTATGGGCCTTGACATTGCCCAGACGGACGAGTGGCGGATCGACAAGGAGCTTGACTGGTACCATGCCGACGAGCCGTCGCACCGGGACGTGATGATGAACGTCCGGAAGCTTCTGGAGATTTACAGGCAGTACCCGGTCCTGCATGCCGACGGGAAGGACCCCAAGGCTTTCGAGTGGATCAACAAGGACTACGGGCACGCGAACATCATCAGCTTCATCCGCAAAAAGCCGCGGAACTACAGCGGGGCCCTGGTGGTCGTATGCAACTTCTCGCCGTGGCACCACCCGGACCATGTTTTCGGTGTTCCCAAGGCGGGGGGCTACGAGCGCATTTATAGTACCTACGATACCGTGCCGGGAGGCGGCGGCCCGGAGGAGCTTGGCTACACGCCCGTCCTCCAGACAGAGCATGGCGGCTGGGATGGAAAGCCCTGCCGGCTCCGCTACGGCCTCAGGCCCTTCGAGTGCATCATCCTCCGCGTCCCCAAGTAAAAAATTTTCATCCTTTTTCCTTTCTCCATCCACCCTGGCCATCCTCCATATGGCCGGGGTGGGATTTATTTATGTAAAATCGCCAAAAAAAAGAAAATTTGTTGCGGTTTTATTGCGATTTTTCTGGTATAATAGGAGAGACAACAATTCCCCTTTTCTCTCCCCACGACCCACTCCGGTGCATTCTCGGATGACCGGGGTGGGTTTTTCAGTTATTTTATTGATAAGAATTTGGAGGTAAGAAACATGTTAAACATTATGGGAAGAAGCGATGCGGAGTGCAGGGTCTTGCAGCACGGGCCGGGGGTTTTCCACGAAGCCCTTCGGTGGGTGAAGAAGGGCGAGGCGCTCTTCCACGTGGAGGACCCGAAGGGGGAGGTCCCGTCGTATGACCTCGCCTATACCCTCAATATGAAGATGTTCCCGGAACAGATCCTGGGATTGATTTTGCGGATGACAAATGGCGGCGACCTCTATGCCCCCTTCCTTGCCTATGACGAGGACGATGTCGCCACCCTTTGTCTCGAATTTTTCAGCCAATACGAAAAAATCGAGCTGGAGTGCGTGGATGAGTACAGTATCACCGTGGCCCGTCTGGCACTTTTGCACACGCAGCTTCCCGTCGTCTGCGCGGACGAGAGGATTTTGTGGTTCCTTCCGGCCTCCGAACGGCTTTCGGTGGTGGAGAGCCTGCCTTCGGAGCATGGGAAGACGACCCTGCGGGTGATCGCGGGTCCCTTTGAGGTGGGCTACACCAAGCGCGACTGGACCAAGCTGTCCTCAGTTGCAGCTTTCCAGAACCTCTTTTTCTGGCAGGCGCTGGCGGAAGGGAAGAAAGGTCCCTTCAAGTATACGGAAGTGGTCATGTCCGATATCACGGGGATCGGCGGCCTTCTGGCAATCTTTTCCATGGTATCCAACGGCTCCGAGCAGAAGGGGTACCAGGCATTTCTGCGTCCGGGCTGTACGCGGTACCCGGACAGGCTCCTCTGCAAATATTTCAAGATTGAGCCGAAACCAGAGGACGCGACGGAGGAGAACACGATCGTACTAAAGAATCTGGCCGTCTTTAACACCAGCTGGTACGCCACTCAGTTCCCGGCAAATTTCGACGAGAGCATCCTGTCGGAGGAATTCGCCGCCCAGATGCGGGAGTATGCCGACGCTGTCCTGGGGGAGAAAAAGACGCTTGGCGTTCTGGCGCGCGGCACGGACTATGTGACCAACGACCTTGGGGCTGACCGCAGGCATGCCACTGCGGAGCAGATGATTGACCTCATTCGCCGGTGGATGGAGGAGGATGGCTACGAGAAAATCTTCCTGGCCACGGAGGATCTGGACAATTACAACAAGATCCGCGCGGCCTTCCCCGGCCAGGTCATCGTCGTCTCGCAGGAGCGGCACTCGGTCTCTGAGATGCAGAAGAAAAATGCCCTGCTCATCTATGAGTTTGAGCGGAAGCTGAAAGCCGGACAGGACTACGAGGACACCCTGGAGGATACAACGATCAATTATTTCTATGCGCTCTACCTTCTGGCGCGGTGCGACGCCTTCCTCTGCTCCGGGCAGTGCAACGGCTGGGATACGGTCCTGTCGTTAAATGGCGGGAAATTCAAGCGCACCAGAAAGCTCATGGTTGCGATGGAGGGAGATCCGGCGGTGGAGACCTGGAAGGAAGTCCGCCCGGTCACGGCCGGCCTCTTTGCAAGGGGCGCATATCCCACAAGCAAGGCCTTCTTCATGACCTACCGCTTCGACCTTGCGGAGGCGGTGCATCCGGAAGCAGTCCGGACGGCCTGGGAGAAGACGCTGAAGGTCTATCCGTATTTTCGCTATGCGGTCTCGACGCGCGGCAGCAAGCTGGTATTTTTGGAGAATCCCCTTCCATTTGTCATCAAGGAGACGGGCGAGGTCGTTGAGCCGTGGGAGAGGAGCGGCAACTTCCATACCGTGACGTTCTGTTATTTGTCAAATGTCCTGTGGCTTTACGTGGACCATGTGCCGACCGACGGGACGGGCTTCCAGTACATCCTCGAAACGTTTTTCTACCATTATTATTGCGAGCTTGACCAGTGCGCATACCCCGTCCCGGCAGGGGTTCTCACCGAGAAGGACGGTCCGGCGCCGGGGCAGGAGGTGGATGCGTACCTTATGGCGGACGCGATCGACCCGAAAGCCCTGATGGCAAAAATGATTGCCGGCAAGCAGTTTGTACCCGTGGAGGCAATCCGGGAGGAGATTTTCTTGCAGAGGGGCGACTGCCGCGGCTACTGCGTGAGCGTTCCGAGCGCGGAAATGATGGCCTATGCGAAAGCGGTGCAGGGAAGCCCGTTCTCCGTGCTCAACATTTGCCTGGCAAGGGCGATGGAGAAGGTGCACCCGGAGAACAAGCTGCCGATTGCCATCACCTCGCCAATCAGCGTCCGGAAGGTGATGGGGAATACCTGGTCCCTGCTGCACCAGGTCGTCCATGCCACCTACCGGTTCGAGCCGGCGGAGCTTGCGGACGAGGGCCAGCACGCCCGCTTCCGCGCCTTTATGAAGGGCTACTCCTCGGAGGAGAGCATCCGGATGCTCTGCGGCGTCTACCGCGGCATTTGCGAGGGCTACGCAAAGGCCTTTTCGGCGGCGGCCCTTGACTCCATCATCATGGAGCAGAGGCTGAAATTGCCGCCGGCTGTGATGGCGAGCTACGTCGGGACGCTGCGCACGGGGGACTATGGCAGCCGCATCCGCATGACCGCCTTCCATGCGATGCAGGAGAAGTCCATCATGCTGCAGATGACCGAGGTCGGCGGGACCTTCTACATCGACTGGTACCAGGGCTTCGCCGGCGAAAGCTACGCCAAGGCCCTCCGCGACGTCCTCGCCGACGCCGGCATGAAAGGGGTGTGTTTGGAGAGGGTGGAGTGAGGTTAGCTCCTGTTTTGGGGGAGGTAAAAAAAACTTGCCAGATGTGAAAAAATCACATATACTGATTTCGGGAGGTGATTTTTATGCTGGTACGGATGGCTGTGGAGAATTTTATGTCCTACAAAGACCGCCAGATTTTCTCAATGGCGGCGGGAAAATATACCAAGCACAGTGACCATGTGGTACAGGCAAATGGCAAGCGCCTTTTAAAGGGGAGCTTCTTTTTTGGGGCAAATGCTTCCGGCAAGTCGAATTTTCTGTATGCCGTGTATTTTGCACAATCCATCGTCTTGGATGGCATTAAGAACACGACATTGACAAATATGCATTTTCGAATTGAGGATGCGTGGGTGGAAAAGCCGGGCGTTTTCCAGTTTGATCTCTATGCAAATAGCCATTATTATTCCTACGGCTTTGCCATTTCCTACCAAAAGGCCACTG
>CADCQU010000262.1 GCA_902803635.1 uncultured Lachnospiraceae bacterium
CACGGTCTCGGCGAGGTCGTTCTGGTGGTGGGCGAGCGCAATTTTATCTGCGGGCAGCTCCATGAGTGCCCTGGCAAATTCCTCCCGCCGCGCGAGCCGGCCGGCCTCCTCCAGCCCCAATCCCGCAGCCTTCGCCTCCGCCGGGATGTCCCGGCAAATGACCCGGACGGGGATTTGCCACGCCTTGCAAAGCTCCTCAACAAAGGCCCGGTCGCCGTCGGCCTCCTCGCCGCGGATGCCGTGGTGGACGTGCAACGCGAAGAGGGTCAGCCCCCACGCCGGCGCAAGCTGCCGCAGAAGGTCAAGAAGGCAGACCGAGTCCGCTCCCCCCGAAAGGCCCACGACCACCCGGTCGCCTTTTTGAAGAAGCCCCTCCTTCTCGATATACGCCTGCACCTTCCGCAACACGTCCATACTCGTTTCCATCCTTTTTTCTTTCCAGTGCTTCCTTTACCGTTTAAGTTAGGAAATAGAACAATATAATATCTTTGTTCACCTGTACAGCTCAAATTTTTACCAACGAGCGGGACGGCAGCCCTGCCGTCCCGCTCGCTTTCATATACATATGGATTCCTTCGAAGCTGTCGCGGAATCATTTGCATAAGGTATTCCGTCTCAGCCCCTCACCGTCCCTCATTGATAAAGACCGTATCGTTCTCGTCCACGAGGCCGAGATAGTTCTTCGCGGCCTCCTCGACGAACTCATCCGTCTCCATATAGCTTTCAAAGGACTCGATGCTCTTAGTGCGGGCCTCCTCCTCGCGGATTTCCTCCTCAAGCTCAGCTTCACGCTCCGAGTTCGCGGAAATCTCACTCTTCAAGGATTGTCCGTTGAGAAAGAGTGCACCGAAAAGCACGGCGAGCACCACGACAACCAGGATCATCCCCGCATATTTCCGAAGCGTGGGCTTCTCCTGCTTTCCCGTTTTCCTGCTCTTCTTCGCCATCCTTCACCTCCGGGCCCCTGCCCTTTTTACCGAAACGAAGAAGCGCTTATACGAACCGGTACATCTCCGCCGCATTTTCCTTCTTCGTGGTCTCCACGATGGCGGTCACCTCGGCCTTCACCGTCTTCTCGCCAAAAGCAATCTCCACGACATCGCCGACCTTGACGTCGTACGATGCCCGCGCAACCTTGCCATTGACCATAACCCGGCCCGCGTCGCAGGCCTCGTTCGCAATGGTCCGCCGCTTAATCAGCCGCGAAACCTTCAGATATTTGTCGAGCCGCATACTCTTCCTCCATACATTTCCTCATGCATGACCTTTTGATACCTCCGGCGGCTGCAGACATTTGCCAAAGCAGCTGTTTTCGAATTCCTCGCCCCGCGAACCGCTGCGGGCGGAGGGAGCCAGCTGTCTTATTCGGCCTCGTTCACCGCTTCCTTGAAAGCCTTGCCGGGCTTGAAGCGCGGTGCGCGGGATGCCTCGTAGGCCACCATCTCGCCGGTGCGCGGATTCCTGACCTCGCCGGCCGGACGGTCCGTTGTTTCAAATGTCCCAAAGCCGATCATCTGGACCTTTCCGCCCTTCTTCAGCTCCTCCGTTACAACGTTGACAAATGCCTTGACCGCCTTGTCGACGTCCTCGCCTGCCAAACCCGTCTGCATCGCAATTTCAGAAACCAGTTCCGTTCTTGTCATCGTTGCCTACCTCCTGTTTTATGCAAATTGTTTTGCCGCGGCCTGCCCGCGGCTGTCTTCGAAAGGGCGTGTCACGCCCCGCGTCTCAATTCCATTCGGATTGGAAATTCATTGTATCCTATGAATGCACAATTGTCAAGAATTCGGTGAAAACAGAATTTCAAAACATCAGGCCTTTTTCTTCCTCTTCTTCCGCTTCCTGCCGATCTTCCGCATATAGCCGCGGATGAGCTTCCACACGTACTGTCCTTCCTCGGTCTTATGGAAGATGCCGATCAGGACGGCCGGCACGGAGACGAGGCAAATGGCCGCGTGCAGGATAAGGGAAATCCAGCCAAGTCCGTTCAACAAATGCGCACAGATAAAGAGATCGAGGGCGCAGACCGCGGCCACGATGCCCACGTAGGCAAAGAGCCGCAGGAAATAGAACACCGGGCGGAAGGCCCCCTGGAACCCGTATTTGTGGATGATGAGGGGGTCGTACCACATGGTCGTCAGCCAGTCCGCCGCGATCGTGCCCACAAGGACGCCGCAAATGCCCCAGTATTTGACGAGCACGACGGAGAGCACGAGGTTGATGATCATGCTAAAGAGTGGACGATACATCGCCTGCTGGAAAAGTCCCATCGTCGAGCGGTATTTGCCGACCGCGAAGCGGAGCGCGAGCGTCATCGACTCCACGCCAAGGAGGATGGAGAAGGGCTGCGGGATTACCCACTCCTGGCCGATCCACAGCCGCACGAACTCATCGGCACAGACCGCGAGGCCCACGCCCGCCGTGCCGCCCATGATCATCGTGATCAGGTTCACGGCCTTGTAGACCTTATACTCATGCGGCAAATTTTTTGTCGTATGAAGATTTCCAAGGCTGTGCGAGACCGAGTTGAAAATCTTGCTGTACAGAGTGTTGAGCGTCGTGTAGAAGAGGGCGTAGTTCGAATACAGCCCGACCATTCCAAGCCCCATGAACTTGGAGAGCACGATGTTGTCGGTTGCCTTGAGCACCACGCCGTTGAGGCGGTAAATGAAGAGCGCCGAGCAGTCCTTCAAAAGGCTGAAAAATTCCTTTCGCGGCACCTTCTCCGCCGTGGGGTCGTTGATATAGGGGTACATCTTGTCCGAAATCCGCGCACAGACGATGTTCTTCAGAATGACATCGAACACGGAAATGCCCACATAAACCATGAAATTCGGATAGATGAGCAGGGAAAGTATCTGCAGAAAGCCCGTGAGCAGGGTAAAGAAATAGCTGACGAGTGTCAGGATGTACTCCTTCTGGTGCGCCTTCACGATGGCGCTCTTGTACGCGAAGAAGAGGTACGAGGCCACGGTCCGGAACAGGTAGAGGAGGAAAATGACGACCGCGTTGATGTTCATCTGCGCGAGCTTGTCATAGTCCTTCACCAGCATCGGAAGGAAGGGAATCATGATGAGCCCGAGGATAAAGACGACAAGGCCGATGTAACGGTAAATGGTCTTGTAGAACTTCATGAGGACCGTAATCCGGTGCTTGTCGTCCTTCGCGATCGGATCGTAGAGCTTGAAAATGATGGCTGCGCCCACGCCGAATTCCGCGAGCGAGAGCATGCTCAGAATGTTGGAAAAGAGGCCGTTAATGCCGAGGTACTGCTTCCCCAGTGTGTGGATGAAGACCGTCCGCACCACGAAGGAGACGACGATGGTCAGAAGCTCCCCACCCACGCTGCTCGCAAAGTTGAACAGAGTATTCGTCGTCCTCGAATTCTCCTGCAGGAGGCCATCTTTAATTTTCGTCCGCATGCCCATAAGCAATCACCTCCATACTTTCAATCTCTCTTGCCTCCCCCTCCAGGGGGAGGTGGCGCGGTGCAGCCGCGACGGAGAGGGGCCGACGCTCCTCACGTAACAAAGATATCCCCTCTCATTCCGTAGCTGCCGAAGGCCTGCCCCCTCTCAGTCGGCTTCGCCGACAGCTCCCCCTAGAGGGGGAGCCAAGTAGCAAGTGAACAAATTACCACCGCGACGGAGAGGTGCCTCTCAGCGCACCGCCTTGAAGAACTCCTCGCGGAGCCCCTTGTAATATCCAACCCCCGGCTGCAGTCCCGGGCAGCTATTTGCCTCGATCAGCACCCAGTGCCCCCCGGCAAATGCCATGTCCCAGCCGACAATCCGCTGCCCCGGCACCATCAGGGCCATTTGCCGTGTCACCCGGCGCATCTCCTCCCAGTTCGGGAGGATTGTGTGGAAAATCCTCGCGCCCGTGTCCGGATGGTTCTCGAATTCCTCCTTTTTCGTGAGGTAGAACGCCGGCGTCGCAATCTCCCCGGTCTTCGTGTCCACGGCCGCCAGGATTCCTCCCGCCGTCCCGTTGTCAATCACGGAATCGCCAAGCCCGAAGCGGATGCACGCCATGAGATACCCGACCTTCCCGTCGCGGCAGACCGTCACGAGGCGCACCGTGTTCACCGATGCCGGATGGAAGCAGGCCATCTCCGGATCCTGCACCACCAGCTCCTCCGCGACATACGGGGCCTTCGAAAGAAGCTCGTCGAAGGCACGGGCGGCCGCGGCGGAACCCGCCATCGACGCTGCACCGTCCACGGAAATGCCCGCAGCCGCCGATGCAGCATCCGCAGAAACATCCGCCATCGCCGATACACCGTCCACGGGAACGCTCGCAGCCATCATCGATGCAGCATCCGCCGTCGCCGATGCAGCATCCGCAGTAACATCCTCCATCGCCGATGCACCGTCCTTAGAGCCGGCAGCCTCCTCATTCTCCGGGAAATCCACCGCAAGATTCACCTTCTGTACCCCATGGCCATGGGCCTCCCGGGTCGGCTTCACGATGAACTCCGAGTGTTTTTCGGCAAATGCCAGGAACGCCTCGCGGTCCTTCTCGCCCTCCACCAGGATCACGTCCCTGCGGAAGAACTCCCCGAAGAACTGGTAGGTCTGGTATTTATCCGAGGTATAGGCAAGAGCCGGCCTTGGAAGCTTATGCTTCATATAGTTGTTCGTATAGCGGACGCTGATGAATTTGTCCCGCTCACTGCGCGACAAATTCTGGAACCGATACTGAAAATACTCGTCCGCCGAGATATCGTCATAGAAACGGGTATACGCGAGATCCTTCCGGATCTGGGAAAGCCGCTTTTTATCCTTCTGCTCCTCCTCCGGAAGCCAGCGGGCAATCGCGTCGTTCATTTGCCGATGCCCTTTGAGCGTATCCGCCGCATAGTACAGCGCCGACGCCGGCCCGGCCAGCCCTTTTTTCCCAAACGTATGATTCCGAATCTTCAATTCCAGCTTTCCCATACGAATTCCTCTCTTCCCCACACGTGGAGTCATCCCATTTCCACCGCCGCTCACACAGCCCTGCATTCTCCTTCACACCTTAAGCATCCAGCTACATCGCATCGTGTGTCTCCATGATTCCTGACATTTCTCTTTTTCGTCCCGTTTCCTGCCTCCGCACCGCAGGTTGCCTTACGCCCCCTGCAGCACCAAATGCCGATTGTGTTCAAAACGTGCATATTCAAGGAGCAGTCCCCGCGTGTTCATCTGCGGGTCGTCGATCACGAGCTTCAGGGCCCCGCCCAGAATCTCGCCAATCTCCGGCCCCTTCGCGCCCATGTCCAGAAGCTCCTGTCCGCCGATTGCCAGATCCTTGATGGCGAGGGCGTCGCCCCGCTCTAAAATCTGGCGACCAAGCTCCTCGGTCCGGTTCACATCCGCAATCTTGTCCGCGAGCTTATACTCGCTCTTCGCGCTGTCGTCCGCCCTGCGCACTTTTATGTAGTCCTCGAAATTCTCCGGCCCCATCTTGTAGAGCGCCCGCCGCACCGATTTCTCGGAGTCCTTCGGGCGAAGGTCGTGCCAGCGCACGAGGTTCACCACGCGCGTGAGTGTCTTATTGTCAAATTTCAGTCGTTTCAGGATTTTTTCCGCGATCTCCGCGCTCACCTCCGGGTGTCCGCGGAAATGGTCTCGACCATTTTCGTCAATCCTTCTGCATTCCGGCTTCCCGAAATCATGCAGGAGCATCGTAAGGCGAAGCACCGGGTCGGCCTCGATATTTTCCACCGTGCGCACCGTGTGCTCGCCGACGTTGTAGGCGTGGTGCGGGGTGTTCTGCGGCGTGCGCAC
>CADCQU010000263.1 GCA_902803635.1 uncultured Lachnospiraceae bacterium
AACCCTGTCAAAGGGTTCGTTGTACTTCTTCCCAAGTGCGTCCATCGCAATCATCCGCTGCATGAGGCCCTCGTCCGCCGGCCCCATAAAGCTCTGCGGCGGCAGGATCTTCGCCTGCTCGACCATCATCGGCACGCCCTTCTCGTCGAGGAACTGCACGAGCGCCTCGCCGGTCCCGAGCTGCTGGATGGCCTCCACCGCGTTCACCTTCGGGTTCTGGCGGAAGGTCGCGGCCGCCGTCTTCACGGCCTTGAGGTCCGAGGCGGAGTAGGCCCTCAGCGCGTGCTCGATGCGGTTTCCGAGCTGCGAGAGCACCGAATCCGGCACGTCCGTCGGCTTCTGGGTGATGAAGAAAATGCCGACGCCCTTCGAACGGATGAGGCGGACGACCTGCTCAATCTTCTGCAAAAGCTCCTTCGGCGCATCGTTGAACAACAAATGCGCCTCGTCGAAGAAGAAGACCATCTTGGGCTTTGGCAGATCGCCGGCCTCCGGCAGCCGCTCGTAGAGCTCGGAGAGCATCCATAAAAGCACCGTCGAGTAGAGCGCGGGCTGCTGGAAGAGCTGCTCACAGTTCAGGACATTCATGTAGCCCCGGCCATTTGCGTCGAGCTGGAACCAGTCCGCGATGTCGAGGGCCGGCTCGCCAAAGAAGCTCTCCGCGCCCTGCTCCTCCAGCTTGAGGAGGCCGCGCTGGATTGCCCCGATACTCGCAGTCGAGATATTTCCGTACATCGTAGTGTAGGACTTTGCGTTATCGCCGACGAACTGGCACATCGCGCGGAGGTCCTTGAGATCGAGAAGCATGAGGTTCTGGTCGTCCGCGATGCGGAAAATGATGTTGAGGACGCCCTCCTGCGTGGGGTTGAGCGAGAGGATCCGCGAAAGAAGCAGCGGGCCAATCTCCGTGACCGTCGTCCGCACCGGCATGCCCTTCTGCCCGAAAACGTCCCAGTAGCGGGTCGGGTAGCTCTTGTAGGTAAAGCCGTAGTCCGCGAGTCCAAACCGCGCGATGCGCTTCTGCATTCCCTCGTTGTCCTCGCCCGGCGTCGCCATGCCCGAGAGGTCGCCCTTGATGTCCGAGACAAATACGGGCACGCCCGCGTCCGAGAACGACTCCGCCAAAACCTTCAGCGTGATCGTCTTGCCCGTGCCCGTCGCCCCGCAAATGAGGCCATGCCGGTTCGACATCGACGGCAGCAAAAACAGCTTCCGGTCACTCATCGCCAGATAAATCTTATCCTCACAATACATTTTTTCTCTCCCTTTCTTCGGACTTGCTATCCCAATGTCATTAAATTAAGTATGTCATCCTGAGCGAAGCGAAGGATCCCGTTCGGAACATCTACAAATTTACAGGATTCTTCGTCAATTTTCATCATCCCTCATCGCTGTAGGCGATTCGATTCTAGGATGTCTGAAGGACGCGCTCCTCAAAATGACAGAACAAACTCCTAATTTAATGGCGTTGCTTACATCGCCGACTGACGACAACACAGTCAGGGCGGAATTTAGACAAGCAGATTTCCTGAGTTATTGATGAACAGTTCCTTACTATCCCAACAACTTACTTCTTCTCCTGCTCCGCAATAAAGTCAAGCACGGCCTTCTTGTATTTCTCGGTATCGTAGAACCACGAGAGCGCGTGCGTGGCCTCCTCGGACATCATGAGGCTCTTCGGCGCGGCGCAGGCCTGGTAATTCTTCACGGTCATGTGCGGCGGCACGAAATCGTCCATCATCCCGTGGATGAACAGCGTCGGCACCTTCGCCTTCTTTAAAATATCCACCGTGTTCTTTTCACGCAGCCAGAATCCCGCCTTGGTGTGGCAGTAGAGGCCGACCGCCGACCCGAGAAGCTTCGCCGGAAGCCACGGGTACCACTGCCGCGACACCGCGACCGAGATATCCCAGGGGCTTGTGAAGCCGCAGTCCGCGATGATGCCGTGCATATTGACAGGAAGGGCCTCGCCCTGTGCCATCATCACCGTCGCCGCTCCCATGGAAATGCCATGAAAGTACATCGGGAGCTTTCCACCGGTCTTCCGGTCCATCATCATCGCCCAGTCCGCAAGGTCCTCGCTCTCCCGGATGCCCATCGTGAGGTACTTGCCACCGCTCCCGATCGAGGCCCGCTGCGAGATGAACAGAATGTTCGCCCCATTCTCGACGTACCACTGTGCAATCTCACTGAAATCCTTGTAATACACGCTCTGGTAGCCGTGCGCAAGAATAATGTTGCGCACCGCCTCGCCCTTCGCGGGCACGAACTTCGCCTCCAACGTGAGGCCGTCCCTTGAGGTCAGGTACCACGTCTGCCCCGGCACGTCCCGGTTCCACAGGCAGCCGGCAATGTACCGCTCATGGTAGTCCTTCGCCCACTCCGGCCCCGGCAAGGCCATGTTCTTATCCGAGTCCTTCCGCCCGTAGCTGTTCTTGAAGATAATGTACGCCACAAGAAAAAGCCCGCCCGTCATGATTCCCAAAAGCAAAAGCAAAACCTTCCAAAGCATCCCGTCCTTCATTTGTAACCTCCTTTCTACACAACCGCTGGTTCCAGCCAAAAACAGAGCAACCGCAATCTCCAGTTCCGGCCGACTCCTCCATCCTCGCCTGCATTCCAGCCCAATACCAAAGATTTGGCAAATGGCCTCCCCGCAGGTTCTCGCTCTCCCCCTGCCCTGCCAAATGACCACCCGACAAATCCACGCACATCAAAAGATTTGTCAAATGTCCGTCCGACAAATCCTTCTCCTATTGTTCATTATGCCATACTTGCCGAAAAACGTCAACGAAAAGCGCGGGCCGCACATTTTTGTGCAGCCCGCATAAATAGAAAAAGAAAGACGTAATTTTATCCCACAAATGTCTACGATTGTAACATTTCAGCTGAATAGCGACTGAGACTATAACTC
>CADCQU010000264.1 GCA_902803635.1 uncultured Lachnospiraceae bacterium
CGTATAGCTCTGCACAGTTCCTCCAGCAGATTCTCTCCAGCTCCTCCTCCGTGAGGGGGAGGCTGGCCAGGAACACGAGGTCCGGCTCCTGCGGCCACATGGGGTAGTCCGTCCCGAACATGACCCGCTCCGCCCCGTAGATGTCGATGAGGTCCATGGCTGCATCGGGCGTAAGCCAGGGGAACGAGGACGAGGTATCAACGATTAGGTTCGGGAACCCGGCCAGGGCCTCCGCCGCCGCGTCCCAGACGGACCAGCCGCCAAAATGCGCCCCGACAAATTTAAGCCGCGGGAAGTCGCGCAAAACGTGTGCGATCCGCTCCGGCTTCGAGTAGTCGTAGCGGTAATCGCCGCAGTGGACCAGCACGGGGAGTCCCGCCTGGCTGCAGAGGTCGTATATTTTGTAGGCCTCCCGGCTGTCCGCGTCGAACCTCTGAATATCCGGATGGAGCTTCACGCCCTTAAGGCCCAGCTCACGGAGGTAGGCGAAATCGCCCGCAAGGTCCTCCGATTCCGGATGCATCGCCCCAAGGCCCGTGAACGCGCCCCGCGAAGCAGCCACGGAGGTCGCGATGAAATTGCTGATGCTCCGCACCTGGGCCGGCGTCGTCGCCACGGAATGGACGATGAAGTGGCAAATGCCTGCGGCCTGCCCGGTTTCGAGGAGGCATTTCGTGGTCCCGTCCAGCATGCCCGGCGTGGGGAGGCCGTCATAGAAATGGTTCACGGCCTCCACCGCCTTGTGGGCGATTTTTTCCGGGTAAATATGACAGTGACTGTCGATGATTCTTGGCATAGGAAATTACCTTTCATGCGGCGGCCCCTCTCCGTCACGGCTGCGCCGTGACACCTCCCCCTTGAGGGGGAGGCAAGAGGAGATGCCCCTTTCATGCGGCGGCTTCGTGAGAATTTTTACGCCGTCTCGATGCTGGCGTCCTTTTGGAGGCCGAATTTCTCGACGGCCATCTCCCGCATTTTATACTTCTGAATCTTGCCGGCGTCGTTCATCGGGAAGCCGTCCACGAACTCGATGTACTTCGGAACCTTGTGCTTGGCCATGTGGTCGAGGACGAATTTCTTCATCTCTTCCACGGTCATCTCCTAGCCTTCCTTGAGGATGATGCAGGCCATGATCTCCTCACCCATCGCCTTGTCGGGCACGCCGATGACCTGGACGTCGCTGACCTTCGGATGGGTGTAGATGAACTCCTCGATTTCCTTCGGGTAAATATTCTCGCCGCCGCGGATGATCAGGTCCTTGAGGCGGCCCGTGATGCGGTAGTTGCCCTCCGGCGTGCGGCAGGCAAGGTCGCCGGTGTGGAGCCAGCCGTCCTTGTCGATGGCGGCCGCCGTGGCCTTGGGCATTTTATAATAGCCCTTCATGATGTTGTACCCGCGCGCCACGAATTCGCCGATCACCTCGTCGGGGCAGTCCTCGCCGGTCTCGGGGTCGACGATCTTGCACTCCACCTCCGGGAAGGCCGAGCCGACGGTGGTCACGCGAACCTCCAGCGGATCGGTCGTCCTGCTCATCGTGCAGCCCGGGGCGGCCTCGGTCTGGCCGTAAACGATAACGATCTCCGTCATGTGCATCTTGTCGACCACGTCCCGCATGACCGCGATCGGGCAGGGGCTGCCGGCCATGATGCCGGTGCGCATGTGGGAGAAGTCGGTCTTGGGGAAGGCCGGGTGGCCCAGCATGGCTATGAACATCGTGGGCACGCCGTGGAAGGCGGTGATATGCTCATTGTGAATGCAGGCCAGCGAGGACTTCGGCGAGAAGTACGGGATCGGCAGGATCGTGCCGCCGTGGGTCATGGTCGCGGTCATCGCCAGCACCATGCCGAAGCAGTGGAACATCGGCACCTGGATCATCATGCGGTCGGCCGTGGAAAGATCCATGCCGTCGCCGATGCTCTTGCCGTCATTGACGATATTGTAGTGCGTCAGCATAACGCCCTTCGGGAAGCCTGTAGTACCCGAAGTGTACTGCATGTTGCAGACGTCATTGACGTCAACTGCCGCTGCCATGCGGCGCACTTCCTCAATAGGCGTGCGGGATGCATAGGTAAGTGACTCCTCCCATGTAATCGCGCCCGGCATACGGAATCCGACCGTAATGACGTTCCGAAGGAACGGCAGCCGCTTTGCATGCAGAGCCTGTCCCGGCTTCTTATCCTGAAGTTCCGGGCACAGTTCGCTGATAATCTGCCTGTAGTTCGAATCGCGGTACCCTTCGATCATCACCAGCGTATGCGTATCCGACTGCCTGAGCAGATACTCCGCCTCGTGGATCTTGTAAGCCGTATTCATCGTCACAAGCACTGCGCCGATCTTCGTGGTGGCCCAGAACGTCAGGAACCACTGCGGCACATTGGTCGCCCAGATCGTGACCTTCGACCCCTGCTTTACGCCGAGTGAAACCAGCGCGCGGGCGTATTCATCCACATCCTCACGGAACTGGCTGTAAGTGCGTTCGTAGTCCAGTGTCGTGTACTTGATCGCGGTCTGGTCGGGGAAGGTCTCCGCCATTGTATCCAGCACCTGTGAAAATGTCTTGTCAATCAGGTCTCCCTTTTTCCAGACATACTGTCCTTTATGCCGGTTGCTCCAGAAGAGGTGTTTCTGGCCGCGTTTTGTGTTTTCATACCGCTTCATCGCATTTGCGAAATGCGTGAAAATGATCTCCATATCCGCGATCTCCGGCATCCAGTCCGGATTCCAGCGGATTGAGACAAAGCCGTCGTAATTGACGGATCTGAGCGCGTCCATGAGCTCCTGCATCGGGATTTCCCCGTCGCCGATCAGCTCGGGAACAAATC
>CADCQU010000265.1 GCA_902803635.1 uncultured Lachnospiraceae bacterium
CAGTCCACTGGACTGTTTCCTGCACACTGAGGCGTCGCTTCGCTCAGAATGACAAGCCTTTCGTATGGATGATGTCCATTTTTATGCGTTCAACCGTACAGGTGGAAAAAATTGGTTCGGGGGTTAAAACGCCGCAGCCTGACGGCTGCGGCGTAGATTTTCCGTATAAAATTGCTTACGCGGACTTTTCCTCCGGAAGCTGGGACGTGCAGTGACCGCAACGGGTAGCTTCGATTGGAATCTCCATCTTGCAGAACGGGCATTCCTTCGTGGTCGGAGCGGCTTCCTCGGCCGGCTTCTTGAGGGCATCGCTCGCCTTGTTGAAGCCCTTGACGACGAGGAAGATGCAGAACGCGACGATGAGGAAGTTGATAACCTTGGTAATCAGGACACCGTAGTTCAGCGTCGCAGCGCCGGCCGCCTTCGCGGCTTCAAGCGTCGCATAGGTATTGCCGTCGAGCGCCACGAACCAGTTCGAGAAATCCAGGCCGCCGGTCAGCAAGCTGATGAGCGGCATGATGATGTCGTCAACAATCGAGGTGACAATTGCGCCGAACGCCGCACCGATGATAACACCGACGGCCATATCCAGCACGTTGCCGCGCATGATGAATTCCTTGAACTCACCGACGAGACCCTTGGCCTTCTTTAACGTTTTCTTTTCAGCCATAAACCCTTACCTCCTTATACTCCACTCTTGAAAGAAATATGTGGCAAATGTCCTTGCCCATATGGGGTATTATACTATTTTTGAAAAAAATAACAAGATACTTTTGATTATTTTTGATAAAACTTCTTAACTTCCTACTCCTCCGACTCCCCCTCCGCGCCGAGGCACTCCCGAAGGACCTCGGCGAGCTTTTTGCGTTCGATAGGCTTCGTGAGGTACCCGTTCATCCCGGAAAGAAGGCTCTGCCGCTCGGCCTCGGCAAATGCATTTGCCGTCATGGCGTAGATGGGCACGGTGGCGGAATCCGGCCGGTGGGTCTGGCGGATGGCCGCCGTCGCCTCGTAACCGTTCATGCGGGGCATTTGAATATCCATCAGAATGAGACGGTAAGTCTCAGGAATCGATTCCCGGAAACGTTCCACCGCCTCCTCGCCATCTGCCGCGCATTCCACGGAAGCCCCGAGCTGCTCCAGCATATGGGTGGCAATGCGCGTGTTAATCGCGTTGTCCTCGACGAGCAGGACCTTCCCGCAGAGAAAGTCCGGGTGCTCCTCGTCAGCCGCCGTCCCACCCTGGCTGGTCTTTACGGCCAGCGGGAACGTGAAGCTGCACGTAATCTCCGTGCCCTCGCCAACCTTCGACCGCACCTCAATCTTGCCGTCCATGAGGGTGACCAGCTTGTGGACGATGTAGAGCCCAAGGCCCGTCCCTCCGCCGATATTTTTACGTTCCTGACTCTCCGTGTCCTGCGAGAAAGGTTCAAAGCAGCGGGAGACATACTCCTCCGACATACCAATCCCCGTATCACGCACCATGAATTCCGTGGGAATCTTCGCGTCCACCGCCTTCCCCTGGTGGATCCGGTAGAGGATGCTTCCCCCCTTCGGCGTGTAGCGTACCGCGTTAGAGATCAGGTTGAGGATGACCTGGTTTAAGCGCGTCCGGTCCGCCATGACCGGCCGGAACCTGGAATTGATCTCGGTCACAAAGAGGATTCCCTCCTGCGCGCAGAGCGGCTGGAAGAGGTTCGCGATGTCCGTGACCGCGTGCTTCTTCCGGAACGGCTCGGGATTGATCTCGATCCGCCCGCTGTCGATACGGGATACGTCGAGGACGTCCTTCACGAGGCTCCGCAGGAACTTGCTGGCGGAGCGGATCTTTTCGAGGTCGTCCCGCAATTTGTCCTTGTCCTCGATATCCTCCAGCGCAAGGTCCGTGAGGCCGCTGATGGCCGCGATGGGCGTCCGGATGTCGTGGCTGATCCGGGAAATGAACTCCGTCTTGGCTTCATTTGCCGTCTCCGCCTGGATCGCGTACTCCCGCGCCTCGGCAAGCCGCTCCCTCTCCTCCTTGCGGATGTCCGTCACGTCCGAGCAAAGGATCGCGATGAGGCCGTACTCGCGCCTCAGCCACGTAAATTCGGTAAGGAAATCGCACAGCTCGTCACCTATACGGCGGCGGTACGCAAGCTTATACCGCCCATCCTTCTCCATGCCCAGAATCATCTTGTCAAATTCCGCGTTGGCATAGTATTCTGCGAGGTCCTCGTCGACCACCCGGTATTTGGCAAATGTCTGCACCAGGTCTTCGTAGGGCAAATTGGTGGTCTTCCCGCCCAGAATGTCCCCGTCGGGGCCGCTGAAAAAGCTGACGTGGCGGAAATTGACGTCGAGGGCCGCGATATAGTTGTACTGTTCATGCCCGATTTTCGAGAAAATGACCTCGCGGATCTTCTCCTGAGTCATGTCCTGCGCATAGGCGACACCCTCAATGGCGAGGGTGTGCGGGTTCCTGCGCATGATGAGGGTGCTGCGCACCCAGCGGAGCCTGCCGCGAAGACTGTAGACAGGAAACTCCTTGACAACCGTCTCATGTCCGGCGCGGAAATTTTCCAGAAGAACGTTGCGGTCCACGGAGGCAAAAAAATCCTTCCGAATGTCATCCTGGATGATCTCGCGGCCCATCCTGTGGAAAAGGTCATCTGCGGATTCCGCCGCGTAGTGCTGGCGATATTCGGCCCGTACGGTCTCAAAGCGGAGGACGCGGTTGTTGGTAATGTCCAGATGGGTTGTCGCGAAGGAGTCACCGAAAACCTTGTTCATCTGCATTTCCAGCTCTTTAAAGTTCTGCTCCTCCTTTTTCTGCCAGCTAATGTCCTGCCCGAAGCCAAAGGCACGAAGCCGCCGCCCGTATTCATCGTAGATATTTGTCATGACCATGCGGACATACCGTTCCTCCACACCCGGCCGGCTGACGAAGCGCACGTCCGCGATGGCCCGCGGTTTTCCCGCATCGATGTCGCGGTACATTTGCAGGAAGCTTCTCCGGCTATCCTCGTCGATATAGGCCAAAAGCGACTCCGGGACATTGTCCACGACCGCCTGGATGCCCGCCTGCTGCGTATAGCTCTTCTCGTTGGCATTCACAACCACGAGGCGGTGCAGGTCGCTGTCGTACTCCCAGACCACCATCTTCGCCTCGCGAATCACGCTCTCGTACATCTGGCGGAGCTGGTGCTCCGTCTGTTCCGACATGTGCATCTCCATAGCAGCTACCCACCTTTCAATTTTTTCGTTTGCCCGCTTTCCTATCTTATGTTAAGATAATTCCAAAATCCCCAGGAGGAAACAACTATGCGACTTCTGATTCAGCGCGTCAGCGAGGCGGCCGTCCGCGTGGACGGGGAGACCATCGGGTCCATCGGCCAGGGCTTTCTTGTATTTGTCGGCGTGGAGGATGCCGACACCGAGGCCATCGCGGACGCCATGGCGAAAAAACTCCTCGGCCTCCGCATTTTCATGGACGAGAACGGCAAGACCAACCTCGACCTCGCCTCCGTCGGCGGAAGCCTCCTTCTCGTCTCCCAGTTCACCCTCTACGCCGACTGCCGGAAGGGCAACCGCCCCTCCTTCATCCGTGCCGGCGAGCCGCATTATGCCAACCAGCTCTTCGAATACTTCGTCGCCCGCTGCCGCGGGGACGTGGCAAATGTCCAGACCGGAAGCTTCGGGGCGGACATGAAGGTGTCTTTGACAAATGACGGCCCCTTCACGGTGTGGCTTGATTCCGCAGAAATCTGCAAAAACAAATGACCTAATTCTCTGACGAAGCAAAACAGCATTTCAACGGGAGCGAAGCAGAAGCTTTCTGATACCATTCCATAACAGCCCCGCCCCGATGAGCACCATCATCGCAAAGAGCGGCACGCCGCCTATGCTGTAAAACTTCAGGAACTTGTTATCATATTCATTTGTCGTCCAGATAAACTCGCAAAACCAGCTGATGGCCAGGAGGTAGGCGGCGAAAAAGCCTGCCAGAAGGAGCATCATCCCCGCGAAGCGGGCATTTGTCTGCCGGTTCCAGACAGGAGCCGGCGTTTTTTTGTCTGCCTCGGACATGTTCTTCTTTTTTCTGGTAAGGATAAGAAGGACGCAGGTCAAAACAGCCCCCAAAACCGCCACAAAAATCATCGCGATATTCACAACCCGATACACGATGAAAATCACTTCGACGAAATGGTTCATCCAGGTTGCCTCGCGAAGGTTGAGGGTCGATTCGTCGTGGTCGACGAGGTTCACTCCCGTAAGTGTGGTCGCAATCTCGGCGGAGGGATCCCCGACTGCATAAAGTCCCGGGGAACCGCCCAGCTCATAGGAACTCAGGGAAACGATGGTCCTCGCAGCCTCGACCATCTCCGGCAGGAGTTCAAAAATCTCCCCCAGCGTCCGGCCGCCGCCGGATTTGCTGACGCGGATCCGCCCATCCTTCTTCAGCCGTCCGTCCGCAAAGGCCGCATCCAACTCGCGGTTTACATTTGCAAACAAAGCCTGCATCTCCGCATCATTTGTCCAGATTTCATGCCTAGAAAGCTCCGTGCGAAGCCGCCAGGTGATAAAATCGCCCGCGATTCCCTTCTCCGTCACGTTCGGCCCAGCCTTCTTGGGATCATCGTTCACAAGCCCCTCCAACAGCTCGGGGTATTTCGAAAGCGTCTCCGACGCAGCAAATGCCTGTTTGATTGCATCAAAGGGTACCCAGATTGTCGCGTCCCGGTCCGGCGATTCAATCTCGTAGAGCTTCGAGGTGAATTTGCCAATCTCCCCGCTCGTGCGCGTATTCGTCTCAAAAACTCCGAAGTATCGCAGGTTAAATGCCTTGTAGGCAAGGGTCACCCCCGCAAAGAGTAGAAAGGGAAATACGAGCAGCACAATATGCACCAACATTGCCCGTATCCGCCCCTCGAATTCGGCCTTGCTTCCTTCTACGCCCCCGTTTGGCACCTTCTTTTCTTTCGGCTTCTGGGGCCGCTTGTTTGATGCTTCCGCCGCTGCCGGAGTTCTCCGCCCCCTCTTCCGGAAAAAGGCCACCAGCTCGCGAATTCCCGCGATTACCGCCACCGCCAGAATGCAAGCCAGAATCCAGATGCCGTCCTCCTTCTGGTAGTACGTTGCCGTAAGGAAGACGCCAAGGCCAATCGAAAGGAGGAGCTTCCTCCCGAATTTTCCTTTCTCCCGCAGCCTTTCAAAAAGGAGCAGGGCCAGCGAGAAGGTGATGAGGGCGAGCGGCGCGATCACCGCGTTCCGGTAGAGCCGCGTCCCGCACCAGAGGTCGAAGGCCGCCGGCGTATATAATAGGAAGAGAAACGCCAGCGCAAGGAACCACCGCGTATTACAAAGTCCCCGTAGGTATCTGACAAATAAAATCGCCCCGAGAATCCACAGCAGGCTGACAAATAGCGGGTAGGTAAGGCCCGTCAAATGCACGATGTTCAAAAACAGCGGGTAGCCCATGTACTTGACCAGGGAATTTGCATCCGGGTTGCCAATATAAAGCAGAAGATCCGCATGCACCACCATCAGATGGTCGTCCATTAGCTCGGTCACCGGGTACCAAAGCCCAAGGAAATTCGAGAGGACAATCCTCCCCGCGATTGCCAGCCCCATGAAAACATTGAGGAGCGCCACTCCCCACCTACAGCCATTTTTTCTTTGCATTCTCCTTTTCCCCTCCTCTTTTCCTACAAATGTACCTTTTTTCTGTCATTCTGAGGCACACCGTGCCGTAGAATCCCGTCAACTTTTCGAAAAACCCCGGCGCACACTAAAGCCGTCCCATATTTTCCTTATATAAAAGCGGTCTACGCAATCACAATATTGGAAATCAAAATCAAAGCCAAAACAGAAATTCCAAGCCCCAGGAATGCCGCCACCAAAAACAGTCGGTTCGCCCGCAGGATGTCCTCCGCCTCAATCGGTCGCAAGTCATCCCCGAGCCACGGCTTCTCGTGCATCTTCCCGAAGTACGGCGTCGGCCCGCCAAGCCGGATACCCAGGGCCCCGGCCATCACCGCCTCGCACTG
>CADCQU010000266.1 GCA_902803635.1 uncultured Lachnospiraceae bacterium
GGGATCGCACCGCCTGCAGGATTCGAACCTGCTCGTCCCGGAGGCTCAGGCAGTGAAAATCCCATAAAAATTTTTACAAGCGTCCCTTTTCAGGGAGCGTTTTTTGTGATATGGTCAAAGAAAAGAAAGATCACGCTCTGCGCAGGTGGTTTCCACGCATTTGCCCGCATGGACCTGGACGAAAGCGAACAGGCGATCCGGTACATCATCGGAAGCGGTTACCAGCTCGACGGGGCGCCGATGGCGATGCGGGCAGACAATATAAAAAAGGAGATTGGTTATGAATTTCGTATTTCTTTCCCCGGCGTATCCGGTGACGTGCAGACATTTTTGTGACAGGCTTCGGCAAATGGGAGTTCGGGTGCTGGGGATCGGAGACGTTCCGTACGACCAGCTGGACGGTCGGCTGATCGGGGCGCTGACGGAATATTATTATGTTGATTCTCTGGAGGATTACGACAAGGTCTACCGGGCCTGCGCGTTTTACATTCACAAATACGGCCGGATCGACTGGCTGGAGTCGCTGAATGAGTATTGGCTGCCAACGGACGCGCGGCTGCGGACGGATTTCAACATCGCGGTTGGCACGAGGGAGGACGGGATCGGCAATCTCGTCCGCAAATCCTGCATGAAGAAGATATTTGTCGAGGCCGGGCTTCCGACCGCACGGCAGCATATCGTTACTGACTTTGCTGCGGGGAGGGCATTTGCCGAGACGGTCGGGTATCCCGTAATCGTCAAACCGGATATCGGCGTCGGGGCTAACGGCGCGCGAAGGCTGGGCTCGGAGGAAGAACTCGCGGCCTTCTACCGGCATTTGCCAAATGAGCTTTATGTTATGGAAGAGTTTTTGTACGGGGATATCTGCACCTACGACGCGGTGCTGGATTCGCGATGCGAACCGCTCTTCGAGTCGATGTGTACCTACGCGCCGGTGCTTGATTCGGTGCAGGGAAATGAAAACATACACTTCTATACGACCGCATTTGTCCCGGAGAGGCTCCGCGAGCTGGGAAGAAGGACCGCGAAAGCCTTCGGCGCGGACCGCAGGTTCGTACATTTTGAATTTATCAATCTTGCAAAGGACTATGATGGGATTGGCAAAGCCGGGGATTTCGCCGTGATGGAGGTCAATATGCGGCCTGCGGGCGGCCACGACCCGGACATGATGAACTTTGCGCAGTCCATCGACGTCTTCCGGATATACGCGGAAATGGTCGTCGAAGACCGACGGTTTATGCCGGAATCCGACGACCTCTATTACTGCGCGTACGCGGCGAGAAAGGACGGGCACAGCTACACGCACAGCCACTGGGAGATTATCGCCCGCTACGGAAACGATATCGTCCTGATGGAGGAAATGCCCCCCATCGACTGGCCGTCCATGGGCCGGTATGTCTACATGGCGAAATTCCGGGAAAAAGAGGAGATGGAGAAATATTTCGCCTTTGTGCTGGGATAAGCCGATGCCGCCTGGCCGCCAAACTTGGCTTTTGCGAACAAAGGTCTTGGAATATCGGACAAATAGCACTCGCCGGCATCATGCAGGTGGCATGCCGGCGCCATGCGGTTCGATAGGCCTCTGGCCCACGCTTCCTTCGCGCAATTGATGCAGTGCTGCCCGACAGACCAGAATGTCTTCACATGCCCGTTCCCTCTGCAGATTAGAGACAGCGCATGCGCAATATAATTGCTCATGTTCCCTCCCCATTTTTCATCTTTCCCCGAATGGGGATTCAAATTGTGTTAAACTTCATATAGTGGCGCAGCTAACCTGTCCCCGCGCGCCTCAGGGGTTATATGTCCACCCGTGATCATCGTGGTAGATCATCAGTTTTGTCATGCCCCCATCGATGCAAATGTTCTCCCCTGTGATAAACCCGGCTTTTTCCGAGCATAGAAAGAGCACCATTTCCGCGATGTCCTCGGGTCTCCCGACACGTCCGGCCGGGTGCTGGCCTGCGTCCGGTCCGGAGTATACGGTATCTCCCGTTTCGATCCATCCCGGCGATATGCTGTTTACCCGGACCTTTCCGGATAAACTGACGGCCAGCGCGTGGGTCAGCGCCGCGATTCCGCCTTTTGCCGCCGTGTAGCTTTCGGACTGCGGCTGGCTCATCCGGTCCCGCGAGGACGAGATGTTGACAATCGCGGCCCCGGCCCGGAAATGATCCTTCAGCAGTTTCGTCAGGCGCTTTGGTAGGACAGAAATTCGACCATCAGCCAGCCTATGATGAGCAGCAGCTCCGTTGTCACCTGCCGGTGCAGCAATGCGGAGGAACCGATCATAAGCAGAAGATAGATCACGATTCCCCCGACAATTATCGCTGCGGTTGGAAGCATGGCTGCCCGCGTCCCTGGCTGGTTCATCCCTATAATCGATAGAGTCAAGCCAGCGATTCCGGAAATTGCCGTGACGAGAAGTAGTATACCAGCCTTTCCAGACACTCTGGAGCCGACAAATCCCGGGCGGAACGCATAGCACCACCAGACAAGATAGAAAATGCAGCAGACGATCAAAAAGACATGGCCTGCTATCAGCGGTTTCATAATCCTCACGACAGTTCCCTCCGTGGCAAATGCCCAGCTTTAGCTGCCTCATTTCCTCCCAGCGGCCTCATCAAAGCGTTCCATGACCTGGATCATGTCCTTTTCCATGCGGGCAAGGCACTCGGACAGCATCTCGGCCGGCACGCCGTAAAATGCCTCCGCTATGCTCCCGGCGATGCAGGTCAGGGTGTCGCAGTCCCCGCCAAGCGAGACGGCCGTCCGGATCACGTCCTCAAAATCCTTCCCCTCAAGGAATGCCGTGATGGCCTCCGGGACGGTCTCCTGACAGCTCTCCACGTGATGGTAGCCCGGACGAATCTCGTCGCAGGTGCGGGAGAGGTCATAGCCAAACTCGGAAGTGATGTAGTTGCGAATTTCCTCCTTGGACGCACCCTTTCTCGCCAGAAAGATCGTGCTGGCCGTCGCCTCCGCGCCCTTCACGCCTTCCGGATGGTTGTGCGTGACCTCGGCCGTCCAGCGGGCCATTTGCCTGGTGGTTGCAAGGTCATCGTACAGCCACCCCGCGGCAGACACCCGCATGGCAGAGCCATTTCCAAAGCTGTTGTATGGCCCCATGTGGGGATTTCTAAGCCACTGGGCGAACCGTCCGCCATATCCGGCAAATGGATACTTCTTGCCAAAGCGGCGCATGGAGGCTACGAGGAGCTTCTTGACCTCCGCCTCCTCCGTCTCCACACCCTTGTCCCTCGCATCAAGAAGGGCCTCCGCCACCGCAATGGTCATCACGCTGTCGTCCGTCCACTCCACGCCCTTGCCAAACATTGTGAAATCCTTCGTCTTCTTCCCCCGGTCAAACTCATACGGGGCACCAATCATATCACCGAGAATAGCTCCATACATTTGTCATCCCTGCCTTTCTTCGTAATTATTTACCTTTTCGGTTTACATTTACAGTATAGCACAGTTTTCCCCCTTTGGGGTCTCCCCACAGGCGACTTTTTCATCCGCCCCCGCTTGGGGGTTATTTCTCCTCCGCCTCGCTCCCCGTCTTCAGGGCACGTATGGGCGGAATCTTAGCGACCTCTCCTCTTCTTCGGGATTCCTTCCCGTACTTTGTTCAATTTCACAGTCCAGCTATTCTCTACCGAAAACATCATGCTTGACTGGTTTGAAAGCCAAAATGTCCGAACAGAATACATAATGCCGATCGATGAAAAGAACTGAACCATACAAGGCCGGAGACGATTTGTCCCGGCCTTGTGCGTTTATACTCTTTCTGCGACAGCTACAGGGTAAAATCATCTTTATCGACCAACTCGTAGATTCCCTTATGTGCTTTTTCTTCGAAATAAGCTTTCAGCTTCACATTGGAATCCCACTTAGCCATCGGATATTTTCCGTACCTGCGCTTCAC